>DATGOF010000706.1:0-6522 GCA_035306285.1 Acidobacteriota bacterium
ACCTGCCCAAAAGTTCCAGAATTCCCACAGAAATCCACAAAGCAAACCAGCAACGGCAAAGCTCGCGATGCCTGCGTAGTCTCCTTTGGAAAGCTGTCCACTGAACGTGACAGATGCCGCCCCCATAAAATGGAGTATCGCGTCCAGCAAGAAAATCAGACCAACCCAGACGAAAGGAAAGAATACCCTGGGACTGATAAGGGGGGCGATCATCATCAATCCCCCTATCAGCAGGAAACGATAGAGCACCGGCCTGTGGAGGCGAATCGCCGGTCCCTTCAGACCACCTGCAAGAAGGTTGTTGCTAACCAGGGTACGGGTTTCAAAGATGCCGGGAAGCACCGTCCCAAAAGCGATGAAGTAACCGGGGATCCGTATCCACGCTTCGATTGGAACGCCGTAGTAGTGCCAGTTCTCGAGCCGGAGGTTGTATGCTTCAAAGAAGAACCAGACGAGGCTCGAGTAGATGAACACCCGGAAGAATCGACGGGGGTGATCGAAGATCAAGGAATTCTCAGCCTGAAGATGGTTAAGAGCTGCTATGAAGATAATGTAGGACCACCAGCCGAATTGATAAAAGAAAGTGTAGAAAGGCTCAACATTCCACAGCATGAGAAAGAAGGCGGATAGATGGAGCAGTGCAGCCGCAACCACTAACGCTTTGAACTTGATCATTGCCTTCGTCTTGTCGATTAATCGATCACACGTGCATATTCAGCCAGTACGCTGCCACAGGCAAGTCACTCTATCGGAGACGTTCTGCAATTCGGGGCAGACTTGCCAGAACGACTTCTCCAACCGCTTTCATATTGGCGGGTGAAAGCTTGTCAGGAGTATCTTCCGGAGTGTGCCAGTAGGGATAGGACAGGTCGATAATGTCTACGGCCGGTATTCCTTCTTCAAGGAAGGGGATGTGATCGTCGATCGCGGTCGTAGTTCCCAGGGGAGCAAACAGATTTTTCAGTCCCAGTCGATCTGCCTCCTGCCATATCAGCTCAGACAGCCAGTAAGTCGAATTGACATCCTTCCTCAGAGTCATTTCCTTGCTTCCGACAAGGTCAAGAAGAATCATTGTTTTGATCGATTTCAACTGCCCGGTTCTCTTCATCATTGAGACGAACTGCCGGCTACCATAAAGACTGTCGGCATTCGTCCAGGCACCAAAAGCTTCTTCACCATCAAAGAAGATAAACCAGATGGTGTGAGAAATCGGATTCTCGTTTGCGAGAACTCTCGCCAGCTCCAACAGAATCGCACTGCTGGAGCCGCCGTCATTAGCCCCAACGAACTCGAACTCTTCAAAATACTTGCTATCATAATGACTGGCCAGAAGAATAATGGAGTCTTCCTGGCCGGGCACTTCTGCCCATATATTCTTCATTTCCCTGCGGCCAATCGGTGTAACCGCTTCGAAGGGTTGAGTTCGAACTGTAAGGCCGACGTCTGTAAGCTGCGACTCGATATACGCGGCCACTTTGCTTTGTGCTTCACTTCCGGGGGGATGGGGACCATAACTGACGATGCTTTCCACGTGTGTCATGATTCGGTCAGGGTCGATGCCACGGTCATTGGCCAGTGAGCCAAAGCAAGCCGCAAGGACTGAAAAGAATAAAACGAACCATACTCGGTTCAACCTTAAACATCGATCCATCTACGCTCTTCTCAAGGAAGGAAGCAGTCGGAAATCCAGTAAAATCGCGGATTTTCACGGACCGCTAAATTGAAATGTCTTTGGGCCTGTGCTAAATTCTTTCATCCTCACTATACCCCAGAAAGGAGCGTGAATGAAGGTATTCGACAGCGAACGCATTCGCAATATTGCCGTGGTCGGACACGGTGACACCGGGAAGACATCACTTGTCAGTGCACTTCTCTATTCAGCGGGAGCAGTCAACCGCCTGGGAAAAGTGGATGACGGCACCACCGTCACCGACTATGACGAAGATGAAATCGAACGGAAGATCACCATCAATACAGCTCTGGCCCACTGCGAATGGAAGGGATACAAGATCAACATTCTCGATACACCCGGCTATAGGGCGTTCGTTCTTGATGCCAAGTCTGCAATGACGGCTGCCGAGACAGCTGTGGTCGTGGTAGATGCCGTCTCTGGAGTCGAAGTGCAGACGGAGAGAGTCTGGGGATTTGCAAACGACCTGAATCTGGCCCGTGTAATCGTTATCAATAAGCTGGACCGGGATAATGCAAGTTTTGACCGGGCCCTCGCCTCTCTGGAAGAGGTTTTCGGCCGTGAGGTTATTCCCCTGCAGGTACCAATTGGTGAAGAGAAAGAGTTTTCTGGTGTGATCGATCTGGTGGAAGGAAAGGCCTTCAGCTTCAAGACCGACGAGTCCGGGCAGGCGGAAGAAGTCGACATACCAGAGAACCTCCAGAGCGACGTCGATGTCAGGCGCGAACAACTGATTGAAATGATCGCTGAGAATGACGACGAGCTCATGGAGAAATTCTTCGACCAGGGAACCCTGAGTCGGGAGGACATACTGCAAGGCCTTAAGAAAGCAGTGGCCAGCCGCACCATCTTCCCCGTTCTCTGTGGGTCGGCAATGCGAAACTTCGGTAGCCGACAGATTCTGGATGCGGTCGTCGATTTTTGTCCTGGACCCCTCGAGCGCGCTCCGGTGCCGGCTGTGGACGTGGGATCCGGCGAGGCGGTCGAAGTACCGGTGTTGGTTGACGGCCCGACGGCCGGATTTGTCTTCAAGACTCTCGCGGACCCCTTTGCAGGCAGAATCAATCTGGTCAAGGTCTACTCCGGTGTCCTCAAATCGGATAGCTCGCTTCGAAATTTATCCAGCGGCCGGGACGAAAGAGTCGGCTCCCTCCAGGTCTTTCAGGGTAAAGCGCACGAGGGTATCTCGGAGGTGAGAACCGGTGACCTATGTGGCATTCTGAAACTGAAAGAGACAGTCACCGGAGATACCCTGGCGGCGAATAATTTTTCCGCTCGTTTCAAGAAGATTGAATTACCCGAGCCCGCAATCAGCTTCGCTATAGAACCAGCCTCTCGAGGAGACGAAGAGAAAATCGGTACAGCGGTAGCCCGCATCATGGAAGAAGACCCAACCCTTCGGTTTGAGAGAGATCAACAAACCCAGGAATTCCTGCTTTCGGGTAGTGGACAGCTCCATATCGAAGTGTCAGTGGCGAAACTCAAGAAGCGATACAATGTTGACGTCATCCTAAAACCGCCTAAAGTCCCCTACAGGGAAACGATCACCGGGACGGCCGATGTACAGGGCCGTCATAAAAAGCAGACAGGGGGACACGGGCAGTTTGGTGACTGTAAAGTCAAACTCGAACCTTTGCCCCGGGGTGCAGGTTTCGAATTCGTTAATGAGATCTTTGGCGGAGCCATTCCGAAGCAGTATATTCCCGCAGTCGAGAAGGGTATACAGGAAGCCGCGGCTCGCGGATTTCTGGCAGGCTATCCGGTGGTCGACTTTAAAGTCATTCTTTATGACGGAAGCTATCATGAAGTCGACTCCTCGGAGATGGCCTTCAAGATCGCTGGCTCCCTCGCCTTCAAGAAGGGCATGGAACAAGCAAAGCCGGTGTTGCTCGAGCCGATTATGGACGTGGAAGTCTACGCTCCGGAAGAGAATGCCGGTGATATTATGGGAGACTTAAATGCTCGCCGGGGAAGAATCCAGGGTATGGATATGAAGGGGAATACCCAGGTTATCCGAGCGCGGGTACCGATGGCGGAGATGCTCAATTATCAGCCTGCCCTAACCTCTATGACCGGAGGACGCGGCAGCTTTCAGATGGAACCTTCGCATTACGATATCGTGCCTCCTCATATCGCCGAAAAGATCATTGCCCAGAGCAGGAAGGAAAGCGAAGGATAAGCTCATTCAAGAACATCGCTTTCATTTCTGAGAGACCAGGGGATCGGCTCCGACTCGGGGGACCTACGCATACTACTTGACGACGTCATATGTATCCAAAACTAATTGAGCTCGGTCCGATTCCTGTTCACACGTACGGCGTTCTTCTAGCGACGGCGCTGCTGGTTTCCATTTCAGTCGCCGCTCACCTGGCAGAATCAGACGGTATCCCGCGCAAGCGAGCCTGGGATATGGGCTTTGTAGTGATTTTGTCTGCCATTGCAGGTGCTAAGCTGCTCCTTGTGCTTACGTCGCTCGACTACTATCTATCCGATCCTTCAAGACTCTTCAGCTTGGAATTCCTGCAGGCGGGGGGTGTGTATTATGGGGGGTTACTGGGCGCCATTGCTGGCTGCGTCATCTATGTACGCCTCAACCCTGATTTACAGCCCTTCTGGAAGCTGGCAGATGCGGCTGCTCCTGCTATTGCACTGGGACAATCGATTGGGCGCCTTGGCTGCCTGGCCGCCGGATGCGACTATGGATCGGAAACGAACGTCCCCTGGGCTATTACTTTCACGAATGAGTACGCCCATGAGATCGTGGGAGTGCCACTGCACACTCCGCTGCATCCGTATCAAGCTTATGAATCGATCTCAACTTTTCTTCTTTTTGTAGCGTTGTTTTTTGCATATAAGCGACGACAGTTCATCGGCCAGACCTTCTGCCTCTATCTGATCAGCTATGGCTTGATCCGGTTCATATTGGAGTTCTATCGCGGCGATGAAGACCGCGGTTTTGTTCTGGACGGCTTGCTCTCAACTTCGCAATTCATCAGTTTGCTCTTA
This sequence comes from Acidobacteriota bacterium, assembly GCA_035306285.1. Taxonomy (GTDB): domain Bacteria; phylum Acidobacteriota; class UBA6911; order RPQK01; family JAPXNP01; genus DATGOF01. The sequence continues at coordinate 4,697 of DATGOF010000706.1, forward strand.
ATCCCGACTGCAATAGGCGCTTACCTGATCTTGCGGCGCCGATCATTAAAGCAGTGAATCACGAGTCACTTTTTACGGTGGAACCTGATGAATCCGGGACCCGGCTCGACGTTTATCTAGTCGCCCGCTTGCACGGACCCAGCCGTAGCATCATTCGTCGCTGGATCCTGGAGGGCCATGTGACAGTGGACGGCAAAACACGAAAACCCGGCTATTCCGTCAGCGCAGGGGAAACCATCCGAGTGATTCCCCAGGCGTCTCCTCCCCTGGAACTTCTCCCCGAAGCAATTCCGCTTGAAATTCTCTTCGAAGACCGCGACCTAATTGTAATCAACAAACCGGCCGGCCTGGTCGTTCATCCAGGGGCCGGTAACCGAACCGGAACTCTTGCCAATGCCCTGCTCTATTACTTCAAAGAGGTCAGCAAACAGGATTCGATTCGGCCGGGAATTGTCCACCGGCTCGATAAGGACACCTCCGGAGTCATGGTCATTGCGAAAACAGAAAGCGTGCACGAGGCACTTGCAAAACAGTTCAAGGAGCGTCGCGTTTCGAAAGAATACCTGGCCCTACTGATCGGGCATATCTCGCCCCGCAAAGGTGTAATCGATGCACCGATTGGACGACATCCAAGATCGCGAATCCGTTTTTCGACCCGCACTAGGAAACCTCGACAAGCAGTCACCCGTTATGTAGTTACACGTTATCTGCAGGAATTTAGCTACGTGACCGTATTCCCGGAAACGGGAAGGACACACCAGATCCGGGTTCATTTCCAGCATGTCGGACATCCAATCGTAGGCGATGAAACTTATGGCAGAAAAGCCCATCAGAGGATTCAAGACCTGGAGGTGAGGCGGATGGTGGCGCAGCTCGATCGACATTTCCTGCATGCAAGTGCGTTGGCTTTTGAACATCCCGTTACCGGTGAGAAATGTGAGTTCCGTTCACCGCTGCCTGCTGAACTTGCACGTTTCTTAACTGCTCTGGGAGAATAAGATCTCATGTGGAGTCTGGGACGCATTTCAAGAGCTTTGGCAATTCCCACGGTTCTGATGGCTCTTCTGGCGGGCTATGCTCCAGGTTTCGCTCTACTACAAGCACAACAACAAGACAATGTTGGAAATCAGGAACCAATTCGCGTTCAGGTAGAAGCGGTTAATATTCTAGTTTCCGTCAGGGACGAAGAAACCGGACAGTTTGTCACTGAATTGGTCGAGAGTGATTTCGAGATCTATGAAGATGGTGTCCTGCAGGAAATTACCAATTTCAGTCAGCAAACCGATCTCCCTCTGACGATGGCCCTGTGCGTAGACACAAGTGCCAGCGTTAAGGTCAAGCTCGAGTTTGAAAAAGAGGCTGCCCTTGACTTTCTCTATACTATCATGCGGCCTACCGACAGGGCTCTGCTGGCGGAATTCGATACAGGAGTAACGCTTCTGCATGACTTCACTTCCAACCCTAACGACCTGGCTCGGGAGATAAAGCACCTGAGGGCTGGAGGGGGCACGTCCCTATACGACGCCATATACCTTGTCTCTGAGCAGAAGCTGTTGGAAGCAACAGGGCGTAAGACGATCATTATCCTCTCTGATGGAGCGGATCTGACCAGCCGACGCACCTTTGAAGAGGCAATGACGATGGCACAGAGAGCCGAAGCGACCATTTTTGCCGTAAGCACGACACGCTTCGGAGCTGATATAGACCATGCGGGGGATAAGGCGCTGATACAAATGGCGGAGACAACGGGCGGCCGGGTCCTCTTCCCATATGCCACCGAACAACTGGCCACCTCATTTGCCGAAATTGAGCAAGAGCTCAGAAGT
>DATGOF010000707.1:0-6593 GCA_035306285.1 Acidobacteriota bacterium
GTGCCCGCCCGGGCGGGCACAACGGGCACCACGTTGCCCTTGACAATTTATGGCCTTCTCATGGAAGGCACAGAGATCACAGAGGCTTAGACCTATATCCCACTCTGCGTCCTCTGTGTCTCTGTGGTCTTTCTACCTGGCGAGAGGGTCGGGACGAAGCTGGAAATGCGCCACTTTGCTGGTTGTTCCCTTCCCGCCTTCCATGTGGAACGGCGCACGCGTACTCACCGTCGCCCACAGACCTCGTCCTTTCCACCCGGCTTCAGGATCATCGATCCTTCCATCCATCCACTTGGTGTAGAAGCCGAGCGGGTAAGGCACTCTCAATACTACCCACTCGCCATCATGTAACACCAGCAGACCTTCTGAACCATTGCCGGTGTTGATGGGGACATTCTCGCCGAGGCCTAGCGTGTTGAACTGGTCCACCCAGGTGTAGTAGCTGGCTTCTGCACTACCTGGATCCGACACACCCTGCATCTGGGGCAAAGGTTCCGGATAGAAGCTCCAGCCTTCAGGACAGTGCTGCCCGGTAGCTTCCGGTCCATTCAGCGGACCTTTGCACTTGCGGCGGTCAAAACTGGCCATATGCCCACTGGCCAGAGCAGCCCAGACGACGCCGTTCCGATCTACATCCATCCCGCGTGGAGAAAAGCCCTGTACTTCCGCTTCCGGGTTGCCCCACGGCAACTCGTAGACTTCTGCCAGAGCAGTTGCGGGTGGATTTGGTCCCGGGTCAAGGCGGATTACAGCACCGGGAAACCCGAGGTTTGAGCCCCAGACCGAGCCATCCGGAGCCGGGGCAACCGCATAAAAGGCCCCTCCGAATCGTTTATCCTTGGTTGGGTCGACAGGCTCGTCGGGCTCCACGTAATCGTCTCTCTTCCCGTTACCATTGGTATCCATTATCAGGGCCGTCCAACCCTGAGACGCTACCTCGTCGCCAGTTTCCAGAAACATCTTCGTGTTCAACCAGCCGACAACCTGACCACCACCACTGGTCCAGAGAGTATTGTTTTCATCCTCCGCAAACATCAGATGATGGGTTCCGAAACAGGTGCTGATGTGCGTCAGCTCTTCCGTTTCCGGGTCGTAAACCGCAAGGTGCCGTCCCGACCTCTCAATTGGGAACAATTGAGCCGAGGGATGATCTGATCCTTCTCGGCAAAAGTCCGGGTTCTCGGGCGGGCGTACCGCGGCTGTCAACCAAACCCGTCCCTCTTCATCCAGCATCGGATTGTGGACGTTGCTCTTGCTGTGCCACAAAATCTCGTCACCCCAGTACGGAGAAGGGGCCGGCATGTTAGGCGAAGTCGGGGGAGTATCCGGGTCCCGAACAGTCAATGGAATCTTGCTGGCGGTGTGCGTCATCGGGTCCAGCACAGGGATATAGTCGGCACTTAGCTCCAGAGCCCCATAGATTGGGCCATAGGCATTGACGGTCGGGTTGCGGCGGTCGGTCGAAACCTCATCGTGAAGGTACGCCTTCGGGTCTGCCCAATCCCAGAGAGTGATTACAACGTTTCTTTCTATCCCTTTCGGGCGTGGCGGTGCCGGCGGGACCTCCCCCTGAGCAATTCGATCCGTCCAATTGGCGAACATCTCAAGTGAGCCGTCCCACCCCATTCGGCTCAAAGAGTTTACCATGCTTCCACCCGCCTGACCCGACTGTAGCCGGCGCGCCCAGGCTTCGACCGACGAGTCGAAATCTCCGAGGGTTTCAGGAATCTCTCGCGTGGCCTTGTTTCCCAATTGATGGCAGGCCCAGCAGGTACCCGATTTCAGGTTCCTCAGAAATTCCGCCTGACTGGACACTTCCGGAGAGAAACCATTCCCTTCAGGCCCAGTGCCAGGAAACTGGCTCTTGTCCGGTACCCGTAGCAATGAAAACCAGTAGCCGGCCGGATAGATCTCCGCCGCTACTCTTTCATCCGGGGCTTCTGTGGCCGTGAGGTTTAGAGTCACACCCGGAGAAACCTGCTCCCTTTCGGAATCAATTAGTCCATAACCACGCACCCAGACGTTGTAGTTCGCTTCGGGTAGATCAGGAATGAGGTAGCGACCTTGATCGTCCGTGACGACGATCCTTACGAGCTTGGTGGGTAGATCAGTGGTTTCTGCAATGACCCACACGCCCGCTTCCGGCCCGTTTGGGCCGGTAACAACACCGCCGATATCGTCGCCGTCGATTTCGACGACCGCTTCACCCGACTGGCAGCCTGAGATGGTTACCAGAAGGAGCACCAATACGGAAAATGAAGTTCCAACTCTGAGCATGGTTTCCTCTCCGGGTTAACACTACATCGGATACCTAGCCCTCCCGAATGCAGCTGTATATCTGGATTGACGGCCGGTCGATCTCTACACCCTGACGTCTTCCCAGCGGTCACTTTCTACCGATCTCTCGAGTGCCTCCAAAACTGCAATGCCGAAAAGAATGCTTTCATGACTTCGCGGCTCTTTTCCGAGTCGAAACAGTTCGACCATGTCTTTCTCACTTCGGGAAGGATCGGACTCTTCGATGGTGGATTTCAATTCAACCAGCCCATCTTCGGTTTCGACGTAAAGTAAACGATCCGACCTTTGCGTGAAAACGAGCGTCGCCAGTAGACCATCGTTCATTAACAAGCTTGCGGTTGCATTCCTACCGTTTCGAGACACGCGCACCTTCTCGACCTTGTCACCAAGAATGTAGAGGAGCTGGTCCACGGCATGGACCCCGTAAAAGAAAACGCCTCCATATTGAGATTCAATATCGACTGGCCCGAAGCCCACAAAATGAGTGACTTTGCCCATCCGTGCCACCTGACGTTTGAGGTCCAGGGTTCGGTCGCTATGGGCCACCGTGCTCCAGGACGATACCGGAGTACCCAGTGAGCGCGCTGTGGCCAAAAACTCCTTTCCCTCGGAAACTCGGTAACAAAAGGGTTTATCGATGAATGTCGGAATGCCCTCTTTGATAAACGGCATCGCGGCCGCGAGATGGTATTTCGGATGGCGATGGTCTACAATCACGGCGTCGATCTTTCCGAGCATCTCCTCAGGATCTCGAACCATGTTCGGGATTCTTCCCTTCTCCATCGCTCGCCTGGCCAGTTCTTCGGTCTCGCCCCAGACGTAAACAGCCTCTACACCCGGGAATTTCTTCTCGATATTGAACAACCTTCCGTAACCGATCGTGTGAGAGTTCTCCGCTCCGATGATTCCGATCCTGACTACTTCTGTAGCTTGCGTATTCAGGGCCGCATTGGCTGACGATTCAAACAGCACACTAGAAAAGGCTGTTGAAGAGCCCAGGGCTCCTGCACTCACTGTCTTCAGGAATGATCTTCTTGAACTCGCCTTTTTCATGTTTCGAAAACCTCCCGGGACTGGATATGGAAGCTCTGCTCCTGACCTGTCTCAGATCCTTTGATAACAGGACGGCTTTGATCGAGAAGTCTATCCCAGCCGTCACTTAAGGTAAAGGCAGTTCTCAGACTGACCTTCAGCGAAGGTAGACAGAGCGAGAAAGTGGTCGCGATCGATGCGATTGGCTCAACAATTGCTGTGTAAGTGGCAACCAGAAAGGAGTTTTTATATGTATGGACTGAATGCCTTCGCTTTACTTCTCATTATCATTGGTGGAATCAACTGGGGTCTGGTGGGCCTCTTTGATTTCGATCTGGTAGCGGCTCTGTTCGGGCCTGGAAGCGTCGTCAGCCGATTCATTTACATCCTGGTCGGCCTGGCTGCGCTTTACAGCATCTATCTCTTCAAGCCCGTCAGAGAGGGGACACGGCACCGCCCGACTGCTGCCAGACCTCCGACGGTTTGACCAAAGAAAAGTTTCCCGTCACCATTCGCCATTAGGGAAGTATTTCCCTTTTTTGACCTACACTTAAACAACTGGTCTGAAGTTTATCCTCCAACGAAACATCCCAAGACGACCTGATGCTAAGCGTGAATCATATTGTGCAAGAAAAGCGGTTCTGAACGGTTTCATTCTTGCACCAAAAACAAGGAGAAAGGAGGAACTTTATGGCCGAAAGTTTAGGAACTTTAAGCCCGTCTGAAGGGAGGACAGCCACTTACATCGAGCGCCAGACCTCCCGACTTCCGTCTGATTTGTTTCTTTGGATGGCGGTCGGATCAATCGGTGGAGCTCTTGCACTTCGGGCGATGGGTAAAGGCGAAGGTGCTAATTTTGTGGGACAGTGGGCTCCAACTTTTCTGATTCTCGGTCTCTACAACAAGCTCGTGAAGGTCGCAGGTCATGACCGCTACTCCTAGTTATCTTGAAAACAATCCGAGGCCACACGATCATACGGGTCTGCGAAATGACTGTCTGCCTGCCTTGCTTGGCACCTTGTATTTCGGCTAAACAGACTGCATCTAAACCCAGTCGGCCCAAAGAAAAAACCCTCCCGCGCGCCTGAGCGCCCGGGAGGGTTTTCGCCTCTTCTGCTAATGCGAGCTAGCCACTCTGACTATGTCAGGGCAATGGCGTCACCGGTAAGGTCGTAAATTCGCCAGGGCCAGGCCCGAGCTCGAGGGCTGTCCCCGCTATCAGACCATTTCCACTTGCTCGCACGATGAGAGTACCGGCGAAGTCTTCCGTATCTGCATCTGTGAAAAGCTCGTCGATGAACCGCGCATCATGTCCCAGACCCGGAAAGTCTTCTAGAACGACTTCCCCATTTTCCACCGGCATTCCCTGTGCATCGACGAGGGTAAGAGTAATATCCATTGGGTCGATTTCGGCACTCTGGATGGCAACCCCCGTATTAATCACACCGTTCACCCGTCTGACCGGAATCATAAAGGCGGGAGCTGCTTCACTTGTACCAACTCCGGTGGTGCCAGAGCCTGATATTGAAAAGCGGATAACGGCGCTGACCCGACCGTCGCTGACCAGCCTGGCCGAACCCACCGCGAGGTCTCCCTCTCCATCTGTATCAATGGTGACTGAGCCCATGGGGGGAATGTTGAACTCGACCCAGGTATCGACGACTTCTGCCGATCCTTCAGGGGAAATTACACTTCCTGGATAGGGTATCACCACGCCGTCGTCCCCTCGAAACTGGACCCGCCCGGTGAGGTTCGTAGTAGGATAGGGATTTGCCAGCACCAGGTCAGAGGTAAACGCTACACCCTGGTCGTCGACGCCATTCCCGAATTGCGACAGGTAAGCGACCTGGCTGCCGTCATCTACAATCTGCCCACGAATCTCGCCGTCCTGAAAATTCTCAGAGTGCACATTTACGTACAGATTACCCTCGAACAAAGCGGTCACGTTCTCAGGGGTTAAGTCCGTCCACTCTGCAGAAATTGGACTCGCTGGTTCGCCTAGAGGAAAAATAACTCCCCCGCTCTCCCCCGGCGGCGCCTCATGGATGTGAGAAGCAGTCGGGTCGATCACATTGTGCCAACAGGTCAAGGAAAAGCTGGTGTGCCCTTCGGCCAGAATACCGGTACAGCTTCCGCTCGCCTGGCTATCTACGGCCGGAGTTTCCTGCCCCGCCTCCAGAGGAAATCGAAATACGACTTCCGAGTTGGCGATCTGTCCACGGATATCTCCTCCCGGGTTTGCCGGCGAATGAATATTGACGTAGAGATTTCCCGCCAGGAGATCTGCTACGTCGTCTTCGGTAAGCTCCCAGACCACGTCAATTGGACTGGCCGGGCTTTCGAAACCAAACACCACCGGACCATTCACTCCCACTTCACCGATATGGATGTGACCATTTGATGCATCCTCAACGGTATGCACACAACTCAGAGAGAACTCTGTCTCTTCTTCGTTGAGAACCCCTACACATCGACCACCCTCAGTGCTGAACGTACCGGGATTCTCATTTCTCGGTTCCAGAAAGAAGTTAAAAGTTGTCTGGGCAGAGACAGGAACGACCAGACCCACAAACAGCACGGCACACACCACAAAGCACATTCTCATTGTCATAAGCAGCCCCCTTTTAGAAGAAACTAAGTTTGCCTTTTAGCTTACTTTTAGATTCTTCACAAAACAAGGATTTAGTAGAAGTTACTGCTAATCCAGTCCATGAAAGGGCCGCCTGACGTTCTTGAACTGGAAATGACGAGGGTTGACATCAGTAGGGCCTGGAGTGTTGGCCATTATGATCTCGCCCGCCACGTCACGAAAAGTGGCAAAAGGCGCAACGACGCCTTTGGAAACAATTACCGTCTGTCGGGAAGGATCGATACCGTTACTGGTCAGTTCCTGCACGCTGCGAGCACCGGAAGCTCGACTGGTCAGGATCAACAGGTTCTGGAGATCGCGGGTTGAACCATCCACCTCGATGACCGCCGTCAAGTCAGCGTTGTCATACTGGCTGCGGCGCAAAGAGCGCACGTAGCCGGTGACTCTCACGGGTCGCCCGTGAAGATCATCTGTCTTGGCTCCGATCAGCGCATCAAAACGGGATCCTACTCCTGTTTTTGCCGCCTTCTCGACGGCCTCCCTGTCCACGATCGACATCACCCAGCCCTCCGTCTTCTGTCGCAGGAATTCTTCCAGAAGGAAGGTGCTGTCTCCCGCGGAACCGCCTCCAATGTTGTCCCCCGTGTCCATGAGAACAACCGGGCTTGCCTTA
>DATGOF010000708.1:0-4132 GCA_035306285.1 Acidobacteriota bacterium
AGAGCTGGTTTTCCCATCGGGAGTCTCCTTTGATGGATGACAGGAACGGCTTCAAAATTTCTACCTGTAGATGTATGGTAAGCGGACGAGACAGTCAACCTCGGAAAGGAGTGCGCCTTGTCAAACTGGAATCGTCGAGAATGGATGGCCGGACTGGCCGGGCTTTCCCTGATGCCGGGTTCCTCGGCTACCGGGGCACCCCGGGCTGAAGGGGGGTTGGAAGATTCGAGCGGCAAGTGTCCGCTGGCACTGGTCGATTATCAACCCCGAAGTATGCTGAAGGTTCGCGAAACCTTTGTCCCCAGGGCACGTTTTCCAGTGATCGATTTCCACACTCACCTGTCGTTCGTCCGGAGGGGTTCAGATGGGACACCCCAGCTCAGGAACCTCACCACGCCGGAAGAGGCGCTGAAGGTCATGGATCGAAAGAATATCCGGATCATGATCAATCTCACCGGAGGCTATGGTCCGGCTCTCGAGGAAAGCCTGAACTACTGGCAGCGCCCTCATCCCGATCGCTTTCAGTGTTTCGTCCAACCCTGGTTTGATCGGATCGTGGAAAGTAACTACAGCCAGTTCCAGGCCGACGAGATCGAAAGGGCTGCAGAGCTCGGTGTCCGTGGCATCAAGGTCTTGAAGACACTGGGCCTGTACCTGAGGGAGCGAGTGGACGAGGGGCCTCTGGTTGCCGTCGACGATTCTCGATTTGATGCCATGTGGGAGGCAGCCGGGGCGCACCGGATGCCGGTAGCCATCCACACCTCCGATCCTGAGGCTTTCTTTTTGCCTATCGACCGGTTCAATGAACGCTTCGAGGAATTGAACGCTCACCCGGACTGGTCCTTTTACGGCAAGGACTATCCCTCCGACGATGAGTTGCAGACGGCCCGGTTGCGCGTGGTCGCGCGCCATCTGAAAACGGACTTTGTCGCTTTGCACGTGGCCAATTCCGAAGACCTCGACTTTGTCTCAGACGCTCTCGATCGTTATCCCAACCTTTATGTGGAATTTGGCGCCCGGATTTCTGAACTGGGGCGGCAACCTCGGCGCAGCATGAAGTTCTTCGACCGCTACCAGGACAGAATTCTTTTCGGAACAGACGCCATCCCGTTCGGCTTCGAGACACCTCAGCAAATTTTCGGAGACCGTCTTTACGAAATCTATTACCGATTTCTCGAAACGGACGACGAGTACTTTGACTATGCCCCGGCGGATACGCCGCCACAGGGTCGATGGAAGATATACGGGATCGATCTACCGGAGCATATTCTGCGCAAGGTCTATTACGAGAATGCGGCGCGGCTGCTAGACATCGAGATCTGAGGGCGGGGTATAAACCACAAGTTTCGTCTGTGTCCTCTGTCTCTCTGTGGTTAAGATTTCCGCTTCAACGCCGGGTTCCACGAGGAGAAGGCTGCGGGTTTTCCCGTAGTTCCTGGAAGCGTTCCAAGGCCATCTGTGCCTTCTTCCTGTCCCCAATCTTTCCGTAGTACCGGCCGAGCAAGTAGTAGGCCTCTGCATATCCCGGATCCAGATCGATGGCACGTTTGAGATGCCTTTCAATCTCATCTGAGGACTCGTTAACCAGGAGAGCTCCGGCGTATTTGAAATGGGCGTAGGGAAGCTGTGGATCGTTCCGGACACTGCGATAGATCCATCCGAGCCCCTCTTCCTGCTCACCGCGACTCAGCAGCAGATCACCGAGATCGGCATAGGGCCAGCCGTAAACGGCATTTTCTTTCTCGATGATTTCAATGGATGCGCGGTAGTACTTCTCTGCCTCCTGCAGCTGACCGGCAGCCTGGTAGCACCAGCCCAGGAAATAAAGGGCACGGTAATGCTCGGGTTCGATCTCGGTGACTCGCTGAAACTCGGCCAGTCCCTGCTCAAAAAGCTGCTTTTCATAGAAGTATCGGCCCAGGTGATAATGGGCGTCGACATTGTCGGGATCGCGTTCCAGGATCGACTCCAAATCGGCCCGATAACCTTCCTGATCCTGGAGCATGTAGCGACTGAGCGCGCGGATTCGGTACGATTCGATTTGGGCTGGATCGAGACGGATCGCTCGGGAAGCCAGTTCCTCGCTTTCTATAAATTGTCCTCGCCTGAAGGCCACTGCGGCGGCCATTTGAAAGGTTCGAGGGTTGCGTGGTGCAATCTCTTGAAGCACCTGAACCTCTTTTTCCGCCTCCTCCCACTTGTAGAGTCTCATCAACACGTCGATCAGGGCCAGTCGTGCCAGAACATTGGCGCGTTCGTGCTTCAGCAAATCAGTGAGGAGAGAGCGGGCCTCGTCGAGTCTGCCGAGGTCCAGGGCACGCTGGGCGGCGTCCCTCAGCTCGCCAATACTCATTTGAGCCGATTGCGGGACCTCTTGAGCCCAGAGCTGGAAACACCCCAGACCGGGCGCATGCAGCCCCAGGAAAAGCAAGGCCACTTGCGCAATGTATGCTTGCCGGGACCGGTGTAACATTCTTTTCACCGCTTCACAGCCAATTTACACCCGGAAGTCATGATTCTAAAGAAAAAGCCCGTGTTGGTAGTTTTCCCTTTCTATCCTCTACTGCACGGCGCTCTCAGGTAGTCGCTTACCGAGCGGAAGTGAAGAAGGGCTATGCGACCCTTGCAGGTGGCGCAATCGTTTGTTCACCGACTTGCAACGTCGATCGAACTTTGTTTGGGTATGAACTGAAAAGTGAAGCCTGGTGGACCTCCAGCGTCTTCCACGGAAAAACATTCGCGATCGAGCTTTACTCTATAATCTTAAGGAGATTGAGTCCGGTTCTGGTAAGTGTCATCCTGCCGTTCAACAGGCGGCATTGTTCTCAAGGAGACTACATGAGGAAACCATGGTTGCCCTTCCTATGGTTGATCCTGTTTGCGGCTACCACTTTCGCCCAGGAAGTCGACGTTCGGGAAGAAACACTCCCTAACGGTATGCGCCTCCTGATGGTGGAGCGGCATGAATCTCCCTCCATCGCCTCGGGCTGGGTGGCTCGAGTGGGATCAGTGAATGAGCGGCCGGGAATTACTGGGATTTCCCATCTCTTTGAGCACCTCATGTTCAAAGGAACAAAGACCATCGGCACCCGGGACTACGAAGCCGACAAGCGAATTCGCGAGCAGCAGGATGCCATTTACGAGCAGATAGAGCAGGAGTATCGCAAGCTCCGGAAGATGCGCCGCCAGGGACAGATCACCGGTAGCATCCTGGATCCCGCCAATCAAACACCTCGGCTCAAAGAGCTCCGGGCACAACTGGAACAACTTTTTGAAAAAGAGCGAGAACTGATCGTCAAAGATGAACTGGATCAGATCTACACGCGGGAGGGAGCTTCCGGCCTAAACGCAGGAACCGGGGAAGACCACACCCTCTATTTCGTGACGATACCGGCTAACAAGCTGGAACTATGGTTCTGGCTGGAATCCGACCGCTTGGTGAATCCTGTCTTCCGGGAGTTCTATGCCGAACGAAATGTCGTTCGAGAGGAACGTCGTCTGCGGGTTGAATCCACTCCGACTGGACGGCTTGATGAGATCTTCGACACCATGTTCTGGCAGTCTTCGCCCTATAGCTGGCCGGTCATCGGCTGGGCATCGGATGTCGAAGCTATTACGCGACAGCATGCAGAAGAATACTTCTCGATTTACTATGCCCCGAACAATATCACAGCGGTTCTTGTCGGCGATTTCGACTCTGACCAAGCGCTGGAACTGGCCCATAAGTATTTCGGGCGTATCCCGCGCGGGGAAAAGGAACCTCCTGAGGTGATCACCGAAGAGATTGTACAGGATGGAGAAAAGCGTTTCCACGCCAGTGCCGACACCAACCCCCAGGTGGGAATTCGCTATCACGCCGTACCCTTCAACCATATGGACGAGTTTCCTCTTCGCGTGGCGGCTGCAATCCTGAACGGTCGTACGGGTCGACTCTACAAGTCCTTAGTAGAGGAAAAGGAGGTGGCGATCGGTCAGCCCTCTGCAACAGTTCGGACTCTGATGTATGAGGGATACTTCGAGCTGGGAGCCCAGGTGAAAGAGGGAGTCGATCCGGCGCAAGTCGAGGCCGCCCTCCTCGCGGAGATCGAGAGGTTGAGGCAGGAACCGGTCGGAGAGCGAGAACTTCAGAAGA
>DATGOF010000709.1:0-11325 GCA_035306285.1 Acidobacteriota bacterium
TCGACGGCTCCATAACCAACTGCCAGAAAACGCACGAGATAAGCAAAGATCAGGCCCACCACACTCCCTGTCAGCAGCAATCCAGTCGAGATTCCGAAATACTTTACCGTCCAGCTGTTCAGAAATCGGTCGGAAGAGATCAGAATGACAAGAACTCCTACGGCAATCACTGCGCCCGGAATGGAATATCCAACGAGGGCAAATCTGGACAGCACGTCAATTGCGAGGTGGCGATGGAGGCGGGCAGTGTAGGCTATAACGATCGCTACCACCACGATTAGGGCAGCGGTGAAGGCGCCCAGTCGAAAACTGTTCCAGATCCATCCGAGCATTTGATTGGAGCTGCCTTCGTCGAGCGCAATCACCGCCCAGTAGCTGAGCTGAAAAAAGGGCACCAGGAATCCGAAAAGAAAAGGTGTCATACAGGCCATCATCGCGGCCAGCGCCCGCCCCCCGACAAGGCGTGTAGCTGTCAGCACTCGTTCGGATGGCCGGCCATGGTAACGAGCTCGTCCACGCTGCCACCGCTCGAGGACAAGTAGGAAAAATGTGAGGATCATGAGACAGGCAGACAAACGTACGGCCGAATCGAAATCGTCCATTCCAAACCACGCCCGAAAGATTCCGGTTGTGAGAGTATCGACCCCGTAATAGCTGACGGCGCCGTAATCATTAAGAGTCTCCATCACCACCAGTCCCACACCCGCTGCCAGCGCCGTTCGGGAGGCCGGTAGTCCAACCCTTGCGAATACCGTGAAGGGACTCTTTCCCATCATCCGGGCGGCTTCTAGCATAGAAGCAGACTGGCTTCGGAATGCGTTTCGAGCCAGCAGGTAAACATAAGGATAGAGGACGAAGGAGATAACAAAGACAACGCCTCCCATCGACATGATGTCGAAGGTAAGCCGGGTTCCTATCTTCGACCAACGCAGGAACGCCTGCACAGGTCCCGTGTAGTCAAGCAAGCCGGCGTAAGCAAAGGCAGCAATATAGGTTGGAATTGCCAGCGGGAGGACGAGTGCCCAATCCAGAAAGCGTTTCCCCGGGAAATCGTAGAGAGCAATCAGCCAGGCAGTCACAGCACCCAGAACGAGCGTCACAAGTGCAGTCGACGCGATCAGCAACAGTGTGTTAACAGTGTACCGAACCAGGAGCGTACTGCGGATATGCTCCCAGACTTCTCCGGTGGGCTGAAACAGGCCGACTACAATTACCAGCAGTGGGCAGACGATCGATAGGACCAGCAAGGCGCTGGCCATCATCCAGCCGTCAAAGGTAAGCCGCAGTTCCCGCAGGCCCCCAGACCAGCCGGTCAATGCCGCGGCGAACCGACTCATCTCCAACCGGCCTGATCAAAGATCTGGACAGCGTCCAGATTGTGCTCTCCCAGAAGGGGAAGATTTAGTGTATCCGCTTTGAAGTCTCCCCACGACTGCAGGAGTTCGGAAGGCTCGACCGCTGGATTGACCGGATACTCCGAATTGGCTCTGGCGAAAAGACCCTGAGCATCTTCATCCACTAGGAACTCTAAAAGATGGACTGCGTTCTCCACATTCTTGGCGCTCCGTGTTACCCCGGCGCCGCTGACGTTGACATGAGCACCCCGGTCCCCCTGATTCGGAAAGAAGATGGCGACCTTACTGGCAGCTTCTCTCTCCTGCGGATCAGCGGAGGTTAGCATCAGTCCCAGGTAGTAGGTATTCACGAGAGCAATATCACCAACGCCAGAAGCAATTGCCTTAATCTGGTCGCGATCACTCCCGCGCGGAGTGCGGGCCATATTAGTGACGATGCCGCGAGCCCACTTCAACGCTTCTTCTTTACCGCGTGTCGCAATCATCGAGGCAAGAAGTGACTGATTGTAAATGTTGGAAGAGGATCGAACCAGAATACGACCCTTCCACTCCGGCTCGATGAGAGCTTCGTAAGTGGACAGTTTCGCTGGATCGACTCGTTCCTTTGAATAAACAATCACTCTGGCTCTTTGAGTCAGACCAAACCAGTACCCTTCCGGGTCCCGCAGGTGACTGGGAACACGCTGCTTTACTAGCTCCGACTGAATGGGCTGCAGGAGATTCTTTTCTTTGGCTCGGTGAAGTCTTCCGGCATCAACCGTAATCAAGAGATCGGCTGGAGATTGATCGCCCTCTAGCTCGAGCCTTTTGATCAACTCATCAGCGTTGCCTTTGACCACGTTGACTTTGATGCCTGTTTCGCGAGTAAAGTCTTCAAAAAGCGTTGCGTCAATTTCATAGTGACGGTGACTGTAGACATTGACCTCTCCGGCTATATCCACCTTCCAGTAGGCAGCAACCAGCAGGACGATGGCCAGGACTCCAATCAGCCCACGTAAGATCCAATTCTTCATTTATAAATACCTCCCGTCGAGCTACGTCTCTTTCCAGGTCACCGCCCCAGCCGAAAGCGGATGCCTCCCATCAGCGTGGCCGGTAACCCGGGTCGAACTCCGGCCGGATGTCGGCTGACGATGGAATGGTCATTAGCCAGGTTTCTGAGGCTCACGTAAAGACTGGCTCCACTCTTTTCTCCCTGCAGTCCCTGCAGGTCATATTCGGCCGAAACGTTGAAAACCAGAGCGGATTCGGTTGACAGGGAGTCAATGAAGTCACCCTGTCCTGCCACCGTTCGCATGCGGCCTACATAAATCGACTCCAATCGTGTTCTCCAGGCTAGCCCCTCCATCCCGACACTGACGAAAAATTGATGCCGAGGAAGGTAGGGAAATTCGTCACCGATCTGGACGTTGCCCCAGGGCCCATATCCGCTTTGAAAGCTGTTTCGGAACTCAGCATCGGTCAGGGTGTAGGTCAGTTGGATGGGAAACCGGTAGCGTGAATTCACCACACGACCCAGGTCGAAAAGGGCTGAGCTCTCCAGTCCGACGACCCGAGCAGAGCCTCCGTTGAAGAGATCGCCTTCTCCAGTACCGCCAGAGGAAAGGGTGTCGGCACCGAGCAAATTGTCGTAATCGTTGTAAAAAGTCGCAACGAACAGTTTGACAGGTTGGCGGTTTATCCGAATTCCGGCCTCATAGTTGATACTCTCTTCTGCTTTGGTTTCTTTTGTAGACCCCGGGCCCGGAGGTGCGAAACCGCGATGGATCCCGCCGAACAAACTCCATCCCGAGTCGAACTGATAGCTGGCGCCGATACCCGGAATAAAAACGTCCAGTTCGTTAGTACGGACATTGGTTGGCTGGCTGCGATTGGGATCGTCGGAAGCGAAGTCAGTACGCACCAGCTCGATTCTTTCGTATCGAATTCCTGGAACCAGGCTGAAACGTCCCATCTCGATCGTATCCTGGACAAAAAACGCCCAGGCACTGGCGTCGGAAATCCGGTTGGCATTGCTCCCGGGGGCCCCTGCCGACGTCAGGATCATGGAGCCGCTCCGCATCTGGTATTTGTCGTCGTGCTGGAAGCGGTCTTCTTGGTCCTCGTGGTAGCGCAGACCGAACTGAAAGAGATTGCTGGTGTGTGGCCCGTCCAAGTGAAGTCCCACCACGGCCTCGACGCCCTGCGAGTAATACTTTCTGTTGTTGGCACGAACCGTCAGCGCATCGGGTTCAGAGTCTTCGCCCCGAACGATAGCCAACTCCTCTGCATGGCCGTCTACATCACTGAACAGATCTCCAAGTCCAGCTCCAAGGACGCTCTGCAGCTTGTACCACTTTCTCTTGAAATTATTTCGATAAAGGGTCGCAGTGAAGTCGACTCGGCTCGATGGTGCAAGGAAATAACGTGCCTGGTACTGCTCGTGGCTGGCATCAAATTTATCCAGCTGGGAAGCCCTGTAGCGCCGCAACGGATTCTGTCGGAAATCGTCGTCGGTGAGACCGAGATAGGTCTCGTCCGAGTTTTGGTCCGTATAACCGAATTTGAGCTCGAGCTCCTGGTACATATCGGCGTCAGCACTGCTGTTAAATCGGAGCTTGCCCAAATAATCTTCCAAATCGAATCCCGTATCACCTCCGCCGTCAAGTTCCTTAAAACCATCATTAGCAATCTGATAGGTTTCCATCAACCATCCGACATTCTCGTAGGAGTCGCCAAGGTGAGCGTGCACCTTTCTTGTCGAGTACTCACCGAGTGCCGCCGTACCGTCGAGCGTAAGATCATCCGGAATTGAGGTGGAAAGCAGGTTGATCGCACCCCCATTGGTTCGCGGCCCGTACTTGATTTGACTTGAGCCTTTGCGGACTTCCAGGGCGCTCATTCTTCCGACAGTGGGGAAATAGTAGGCTGCTGGCGCCGCGTAGGGGGCAGGAGCAATCAAGACTCCGTCTTCCATCAGGGTGATGGTTGAGCTCCGTTCTGTTCCAGAACCCCGAAGCCCTATATTCGGGCGCAGGCCGAAGCCTTCTTCTTCCTGGATGTTGATACCGGGCACTCGACGAAGCACATGGTGGATGTCGCCGAAGTCAAGATTGATCTGTTGAAATTCCTGCTGATCCACGTAGTGGGCTGACCCGGGGATACTCTCGATACCGGCGGGGTTCCCTACCACTGTGACCCGGTCTGCAATGGTCAGGCGAGCAGTCGGTTCCAGGGTGACTTCCACCTGGTGGGTCGTAGGCGCGGTCAACTCGAGCTCCTGACTGGAAGGAAGGAAGCCCTCCAGCTCCACCGTTAGGATGTAGCCATTGGCTTTCAGGTCGGCGAAGCGAAACCAGCCAAATGGATCGGTCGTCCGGCGCAGGGTGGTCTGCCCATCGGTGAGCGAAACCGTTGCGGCTGCAAGGGGTCGATTTCCTTGATCTACTACTCGTCCTTCGAGCGTCACGACCTGGGCAAACAGAGCTTGAAAAAGACAGTACGAGCAAAAGCAGCTCGCTATAAAGAGTCTGAATGGTCGCAGTCGCACCATCACTTTCCTTTCTAAATCGCTAAATCAACGTGATGATGCCGAGTGGAAGCTAGGTCACCCGATCGGTTTGACCGAAGCCGACGTTGCTACCTAAAATAGCAGTCGACTTCGGCAGTGAGAACGGCTGCCGGGCAAATGGGGGAGGGGATGTAACCGTGAGCCCTCCCCCACTCGGGCTTACATGCTCGCTTACTCATCACGTCTATTTAAGACCAAATCAGTCCTATATTATTAACGGCTGTGGTGGAGACGTCAACATGAAAGTGAAAATCATTTTCAAATGGCTGTAAACCCTTTAGTGGCAGAGGATCAGAGGGAGAGAATCGCGCTGAAGGCGCAGAGAGAGGATGCCTTTTAAGCCTGATGGATATAAAATCGCCGGCGGCACGACGAGAGTGATTGGTGAAAAGGCGGCACCGTAGCTATCCTGCGGACAATAAGATCCTACCAGTCTTCAGGCTGAAAGCACGGTGGTGAACTGCATTGCCGTCTGACCTTCTTTTCAGGCAGACGGTCCTCGGTTTTGCCACGTGATGATCTTTCACACTCCGCACAGCGAGCCATTTCATCTCTTACGGGTTGTCCGCAATCGGGGCACTTCTTCACAAGCTTTCTCCTTAATTGGTTATTATAACGCTCTTCCGGAACAAAGCGGATTCGGGAATTCAGCTAGTCGCTTTGGCGCACCTGTCCCGCCAGTTGAGCAGAAGTGAAACGACGAAAAGGGAAACGCCGAAAACACTCACCACGAGATCAACGTGACCAGGATCTAATTCCCTCCCCAGCACCAGATCGAGGCAGTGTTTCACATAGGAATCGGCTAGTTCCGTTTCTCCGAGCTGTCGCTTGATCCGCCAGTGCCACTCAGTGCTGGGACAATAGCCGATACCGTATCTTAATCCTAGAATGAACCATGAGCTGAGGATCGCGCCACCCAGGACCAGATGTACGGGGCGCCACGTCCTCCTCAGCCATCCAAAGAGCACAAACAATACAACGGATGTGTGCAGAGTTGTAAAGCCGTAATCAAGTAGTTGATACCAGATCATTTCTCCTCAGTCGTAACCCTCTAATCCCTGAACCCGGGTGGCGTTGTTTGCTGAGTGAACCTCGTGGCACTGCTTCGTTTCGGAAATTCAGGGCCCTGCCGCGTCGACTATCGGTTCGTCCTGTGAACTGATGGTGTCGAGCTGACAAGCCGGGCACGCTACATAGTGGAAAACTCAAGACCACTCATCAAGAGGCAAGATACAAAAAATGTGGTCTCACCTGCTGGAACGTCTTGTCGAAAGATCCCGATCGCTATAGACTTCGGTCCGATCCAATTTTTAGAAGGCTTAACCCAGGTTGATCTTTATTCAAGAAAGGATATGCAGGTAATGAGCCAACCGCTGTCGTTTGCGACCGGGCGAAGACTCACCCGGTTCGTATTGATCGTTGTCTTCCTACTACTCACTAGTGGAGCAGGATTAGCTCAGAGTGAAGGACGCCAGTTTCTGGCTGGAGCCGCCACCAGCAATATTACTCCCTGGATCGGCGGGGAAATTGTGGGCGGGTTTTCTCCTCAACCATCCATTCATATCCACGACGAGCTCCACGCTCGCTGCCTGGTTCTGGACGATGGTCAAACGCGAATTGCTTTTGTAGTTGTTGACAGCGTGGCTGTTCCCAGGGAGGTTTTTGACGAGGCAAGAAGGCAGGCCAGCGAAAGGACCGGCATTCCGCCCAATCGTATGTTGATGTCTGCCACTCACACTCACTCGGCCACCAGTGCCCGTTACCCCAATCGATATGCGGTTAATCTTCCGCTCAACGAATATCAGCAATTCCTCGCCCGTCGAATCGCGGACGGCGTCGTCAGAGCTGTTAATAATCTCCGCCCGGCGCGGGTTGGCTGGGGAGTTGGAAGTGAACCTGGCCAGGTCTTCAATCGAAGATGGTTCATGAAGCCTGGAACCGAAATCCGCAATCCATTCGGAGGAACCGATAAGGTCCGTATGAATCCAGGCATGGGGAATCCCGACCTGGACCGTCCGGCCGGCCCGGTCGATCCCGAGATTTCCTTTCTTTCCGTGCAGGGGACTGATGGGCGTCCAATCGCCCTGCTGGCAAACTACTCGCTCCATTATGTCGGAGGAACCGGCCCCCTGGAGATTTCAGCGGATTACTTTGCCATGTTCGCCGATCGCATCCAGCAGCTGCTGAATGCAGACCGCCAGGATCCACCGTTTGTCGGAATCATGTCCAACGGGACCAGCGGCAATATCAATAATAATGACTATTCTCAGCAACCCTCAGGCGAAAGACCTGCACCTTATGAGCGGATGCGGAAGGTGGCGGACGTCGTAGCAGCAGAAGTCTTCAAGGTGTATCGTACGATCAAGCACCACGACTGGGTTCCTCTGAAGATGGAACAGACTGAACTGAAGCTGAAGAGCCGGGAGGTGACAGCGGATTTGCTGCAATGGGCAAAAACCACGATGGCAAAACCGGATGACGCTCCCAAGTATCATCCTCTGGAAAAAGCCTATGCCCAGCGGGTGTTGCAGATCCACGAAAGCTACCCGCGAGAGCTTTCTATCATTTTGCAAGCTCTGCGAATTGGAGATCTCGGAATTGCCGCCATCCCGGCGGAAGTATTCGTTGAAATTGGTCTCGAGTTGAAAGAAAAGAGCCCTTTCCAACCGACATTCACGATCTCGCTGGCTAACGGTTGGCACGGCTATCTCCCGACCGTCGAACACCACAAGCTGGGAGGCTACGAAACATGGATCGGAACAAACCTGCTCGAAATTGAGGCGGCACCGAAGATCGTGAACACCCTTCTCCAGCTTTTCGGTCGGTTGCAATAAACGAAGGTCTTGAAGCGGCGCCTGCACTCCGGTTAATGCATTAGAAGGATACATTAATGAAGTCCGGAATCGGGCGTCGCTTAATGCCGGACCAGCCACCATCAAATACTGCTTGGTGAGGATTCGTTTGCAGACCACGCTCCGTGTGCTTACGGATTGATAAGACCTGTACGAGTGTACCCCCGGCCTGCACTCTTGAGGAGAGCAATAAAAAATCCATTTACAGAACTTACAGGGAATTTATCAGGCGCTTTCTGGTACTCCTTCGGAGTGCTTTTCTTTCTCTAGTCCGAATCCCGAGTTGCCGCGCTATCGCCTTAGTCCGGCTTTTCTTAAATTGAATCGGTGTACCCTTCCGGGGTACGTTTTCGATTACTCAGAAGGGACTAACCGGTAGCCTGTAATAACTGCCGGTCTGGAAGGTCCCCGCAGTCCTCTCGCAAGTACTTCCAGTAGTTAGGCCGGATGGAAGCCAGCAGCTCAGCGCGAGTCTTTATTTGAAGCGGCTTGCCTCCATACAGCTTCCCACGGCGCGTCATCCACTTCTCCGGCAGTGCGGATGAGAAGTTCATCATAGGCCAGAAAAAGTTGGGACCGTTGGTCTTTCTCAGTCGGAAGGCCCAGAGGAGCAGTCCCCCGATGCGATAGGCTGCCGGACCCCACAAGCTGTAAAGGCCGGGGCGGAGGTTCATTTTCCAGCACTTCATGATTAGCTGCCACTGCAGCACTGAAAGCTTCTGGGTCTCGCTCACTCCGCGATCATGCTCCATCCTTGTTCCTTCCAGCGGGGTGAACACAGACGGCACCAGGAAGGCGAATAGCCCCCTCCTCTCGATTTCATAAACCAAATCGAGGGTTGCTTTCACATCGTCGTCGGTTTCACCGGGATTGCCCACCATCAGGGTGAGCATGGGAAACCAGTTGTTCCGGTTCAGGATTTCCAGACCGCGGATGATCACACTCGGCCAGTGGTCAATTGGAAATGGAACCGCCTTGGCCGGCATGACTCGCTTGGCCATTTGAACGGAGCCGGTCTCCAGACCAATCAAAGGAACCAGGGCCTTTTTCTCAGGATGAGTGCTGACGGTTGGAAGGTGAATTGGGCTCTTGGGAAGCAGAATTTCGGATAGTCTCTCGATTAAGAGAGGATCAACTACGGCTGGTGCCATCGTGGAATGACTGAGTACGAAATGTCGAACGCCATTATAGTGTGATACATCATAGAAAAGATCGAGGAGCGCTTCCCGGTTGGGAAAGAAAAAAGGAGTATCCGTGTGAACCTGGCCCCAGATAAACATATCCTCTGTGGCCAGTGAGATTTGATCCCGGCCATTTTCTACGTTGGCCCGCACCGATTCCATGATTCGATCTTTGGAAAGGGCGATCTGTGGGTTCAGATCAGGCATACAGAATTTGCACCGTCGGCCGCACCCGGTCGTCATCTCGACGACTCCAAAGGTGGTTGGCTTCTTCGGAAAGATAATTTCGTCCGGCCTGACGGGGTGTGCAACTTCCAGTTGGACAGGCAACTCTTCTCCCGCCAGCGCTGTGCGAAACAATGCTATTGAGTCCGGAGACTCGCTGCGCCCCTCAACAACACAATCGACACCCAGGCGCTCCATCGAACGAGTTCGAGTGATTTGCCATCCTCCAGAACCCCCCACGATCACCTTGAAGTTAGTGCGGTAAGGATTGTTTCTAAGGCTGGCAAACAGCACTTCGGCATAGTGCGAGTTGATCGGAGTCCGTGAACTTCCGAAAATCGATGTGTAAACTCCGGCCGCAAAGGTCACTCCCAGTGGATTGTGTGTAGAGACCGCCACGACTCGAGTGGAAGGGCCAATAAAGCGATCCAGATCTTCTGGATAGCAGACGACCACGTTTTGCGGTCCGAAATTACGTCCCAAGACTTCTTCGAGAACACGAAGACCGGCAGGAGCCACTTTTGCGGATCCATCCTCATAGCGCTTCAGTTCCCGCCACTGCGGGTACTTTCGGTTAATCACCCCCTCCATCCACACGGGGATCGACGCCATAGCCATCTGAATAAAGTATCCTGCGTGATCAATCATTTCGGTGAGTGGAGCGGTCAGTACGATTAGCTTATCTTGATTCATGAAGTCCTCTCTGAATCAGGGCGTGCGTTTTCGGGCCCAATAATAGTGCCAGGGTCGCAAGTCTGTTGTTGAAACTTGATTGCCTGGTGCAATTTATGTACTTGCAAGCCTTGTAGCTTGTTCCAGTGCTGTTTAGATCTTGAGGAGAGCATTCCTCTTAAAGCGTCTACCGGGAGAAAAGGATCCTTTGCCAAAAAGCCGGTTCTGACCGGACCATTGATCTTGCAGCCTGGCTTACTTGTCCTAATTCTCGTACAAATCGACTTGCTTTTAAAGGAATACCTGTTCGTCGCCTTCGCCATTACCGAATCAACGCGAAAGGGAAACCTGGCTCGTCGGGGACCGCGAAAGGGAAACCTGGCCCTTGCGGGAGTAATCGATTGAGAGGGCGAGGATGCGCATCGCCTCCTGGGGTGCGTGGAAGCCCATCGAATTTTCTGCCTCAATAAAGTCCAGCAGAAACTGAGCCTTTCTCTGAAAACTCCGAGCTTCCTGAATTCGATCGGCCTCTACCCCATTTCGGCTCGCTTCGCGAATGTCGGAGATTAGCTCAACCAGTGCGTCCATAGCGGTCCCCCGCATGTCGAAGGTCTTCTGCTGAATGGTCTCGGCTCGATCCAGCAATTCTTCTTCAGGCCAACCGTGACAGGTCTGGCAGGCATTATTTACATTAAGCAGGGGGCTCCGGACATGGTGATCACTTATCTTAAGTGCACCCACCCTTTGATAAGGCATGTGGCAGTCTGCGCAGGCCACTCCTGAACGGCCATGAATCCCCTGGCTCCACATTTCGAACTCGGGATGCTGCGCTTTCAACACCGGTGCTCCAGTCTCACTATGGGTCCAGTCGTGAAAACCGCTCTCTTCGTAGTAATCGAGAATCTGGTCTGCCTGTAATCCATTACTCCAGGGATACACCAAGCGTTTCTCCGGTCCCTGGAAGTAATATTCGACGTGGCATTGGCCACAGACGAAGGAGCGCATTTCCTGGCGAGTGGCCATCTCGTTTACGTCATAGAACTCGATTCCCTGTGCAGCTTTCACCTTCTGTATCCCCTCCATGAAGGCTGGGCGAGTAACGCGGAGCTGCATTGTCTCGGAATCATGACAATCAATGCAAGACACCGGATGTTCAACGTGCTGGCGGGCCTCCTGGTAGGGCATCTGGTTTAGTTTCTCAAAACCAGCGGTAATATCGCCTTCGCCAAGCTCGTTGTAAGCAACATAAACAGAGGCATGGCAGTGAATGCAAGTCCCCGGCTGCTGAGTCACGCGCTGGCGTTCAGTAAAAGTCTGATCTTCCAGCATATAGGCATGGCCGCGCTCTTCTCGAAAGTCAACGGCGAAGGCATAGCCTGCCCACATCGTCTTCAAGCGGGGGTCCTCCTCCAATCGGGACTGCGATACGACCGAGCGAGGGTCAGCGTCATCGGGCGTCCGGGGCATTGCTTCACTTCCCCCGAAACGAG
>DATGOF010000710.1:0-7604 GCA_035306285.1 Acidobacteriota bacterium
CGAAAGAGGTTCGGATGCTTCTCCAAAAACTTCGTAACGGACGACCGAGATCCTCCGGTCGAGGACGAGAAATCCCTCCATCCCCCGTTGTTCTGGAGGGGTTTCGGGTCGCGGCACATAGGTGAACTCCCACGGAAGATCGGCCAGTGCGTAAGTGTCCATCTTGATGCGGATTCGAAGTCCTTCTTTCCGGCCGAGTTGATGTATCGACCGCTGGAAGAAATCGCGAACGCGCGGTGGCAGCAGCAGGGAAGAAAGCCGCTCGCCTAACCGAATTCTTTCGGTAATCTCTAAATCTCGGTTTTCAAGGGCCTTCAGTTCCTGGCGAGGTCCCGCCGTCAGGATCACCTCCTCGGCCTCTGATATCTTCTGCTCACCGGACGGAGACCGGGACACGCGGACCCGAAAACGTTGGCCGTCGCTTGATTCAATGTAGTCGAAAAGCTCAATGTCAAAGTTTTGATAGCTCTTCACGGTCATCCTGATCGACAACCTGATCGAGGCGTGATCAGTGTCGAGGTCATCCTTCAATTCCGCAGAAATTCGTAGGTGTGGTGATCACTAGTGCTGAGGTCCCCTGTTATCTCTGCGAAAAGTTGATTCCAGATTTTTGAGCAGAGTATCCCTGTGGTCCGGGGCAGGTCAAGCGGGCAGACGGTTGTATTCCGGCTTGATTTGTCCTGAAGGGCATACATAGAATCGCGATACCAGAAAGAGAGACAACATTGAGGACTCAATGGACTTTCATGGTCTATATGGCCGGTGACAACGACTTGTCGATGGCCGTTGACCGTGACCTGTCCGAGATGCGCCGCGTCGGCTCGACTTCCAGTCTCAATCTGCTGGTAGAGTTTGATCGTGCCGGACCACACCCTTCTCGTCGCATGCGCCTGGAAAAGGACGGGCGCAACGAAGCAGGGACCGACCTGGGTGAGATTGACTCGGGCGACCCCGAAACCTTACTGGAATTCATTAAGTGGGGTGTTTCGAAGTTTCCGGCAGACTACTTTTGCCTGGTTCTCTGGAATCATGGCGGAGGCTGGGCTCCTTCCGAGGTGGATCGTCTTTCGCAGGAAAGCAGTGTTCCCCCGCAGGAGGCCAGACAGCTCGTCGAGCGTTCTTCAAGGAGCGGCTCTCGGACTTTCTTTCGCACTACTTTAAAGCGAATCTTTTCGCTTGGCTCGCCTGTCGAGAGGGCGATTTGCGCGGACAATGCCAGCGGACATTCACTGGATACACTCGAGCTTGGGCACGTCCTGGCAGAAGCGAACAACTTTCTGGGTAGACCTCTGGACATTGTGGGGATGGATGCCTGCCTTATGGGCAGCATCGAGGTGGCGTACCAGCTCCGCAAGTTGGTATCGGTACTTGTGACTTCGCAGGACCTCGTGCCGGAAGACGGCTGGCCTTATCAGCCCATTCTCGGGCGACTTGCTATGAGCCCGGATATCAAGCCGCAAGAGCTTGCTTCGTTGATCAGTGAATCCTTCCTGGAATCTTACCAGATAAGAGAGTACCCGGGAGAATTGACGATGGCAGCCTTCAACCTCTGCCGCCTCCAGGAGTTACTCGACCCCCTTGAATCACTCGCCATCGACCTGCTCGCCAGGATGCCCGCGTTCGCACCTGAGATCTGGGCCAGTCAGCGTCGCTCCATCAGCTTTCTGAATCAGACCCTGTGGGATATCCAGACCTTTGGTAATCGCCTGGTAGAAACGCAGCCGGTCGAGAGTGTCGTCAGGTCGGTCGAGCAGATCCAAAGGGCACTTAATCCTGGAAGCAGCAGTCTCGTGATCTCACGGGCCCATGCCGGTCGCCAAGCCGGCCAATGCGGGGGATTGAGCGCCTATCTCTTGCCACCCATTAAGCCGCTTTCTCCTTTCTACGCGGAGCTCGACTTTGCCCGCGATTTCCACTGGAATACATTTCTGGAGGCCTATCATTCGGCAGGCGGTCAGAGGATATGACCGCTGTCGCCACATCTCCTATGGAGGACTCTGTGAGCAATGAATCAGGTCGAGACATCCAGTCGATTTACTTCGCCACGGCACAATCGCTCTTAGCCGGGACGGGAACAAGGGGTGCTGGAGCGATCGAGTTTCCCGATCGACCCGGGATGGAAACCAGCATCGAATCCATCCCTGATATTTCTGGGCAGTTCCGTACCGAACTGGTCCAGGCACTAGAAAGTCAGGATGAAGGTAGTCGCAGCCTGAGTTCATCGCAACTACTGGCGAAAGCTCTGACTGACCTGCAGATGGGAGCACAGCTCCTCAGTGGAGGACAAACCCGTTCGCCGGTTGCTACTGGAGTTCAAGGGCTGGACAGGGCTGTGCTGGAAGAATGCCTCATAATTTTGAATCCAGTGACGGCTGATAGTGATCGTCTAACACGCCGCTACATGATGTTGGTCGACCTTGATGGGGCCAGACGACGTTTGAAGATTGCTGTGTCCGACAGCCTGAAGTCAGTAATCCGCAATGCCGAACAGGTCGTTCGGGGCTCTATCACTGGCCTGCTCGGTCTCAGTCTTTTGGAGGTGATGGCTGCAGTCTCTGAAATTGCGGGTGGATTCTCTACTCTGACGACATCAATACGCGGAATGAATCGGTCGGCGCGGAGTGGTGTTCAATTGCTAGCAGAGTCAGCGCATTCGGTCGGCAGTCTGGTGGAGCAGCCGATGCTCGAATCCGTCACGCGTCAGGTACTTGGATGGCTTGAGGAAGTGAGGGGAGGGCGGATTGTTTCGGCCTTGCTCGAGAAGACCTACGAAACAGAAGTGACGGACCGAAACTTAAATATGCTGATCGATTCCTCCGTTGAGCCGCTGGAGCCGTTCTCACAGGCCTTGCGGGCTCTCGAAGAGCTCTGTGAAGATCATAGCCGCCAGTCACGAATCTCAGGGCAGATTCTTCAGGGAGCACGCTGGATCGGTGGAGGGTTGACCGCCGTCTTTCCCCAGGCTTCTCTAATTATGGCCATTCTCTATCTGACGATTGGAGGGTACGGGATACTCTCTGGAGCCGACTACGTCGACGCTCCCAGATTCAAGCTGTTGAAGCGCACGCGCGGAGTGCGCTTGAGAGTGGAGGAGCACATTACCCGACAATAAAAGGCAAGGATTCTTATGTCAGTAGCCGGCGCTCTTTAGCAGCTCGAATCAGCTCGTCTCTGAAGTCGGGGTGGGTGACTTCGATCAAAGCTTTCGCTCTCTCTCGAAGATTCTTTCCGTGAAGGTATGCTATGCCAAATTCCGTGACGAGATAGTGAACGTCGGCCCTGGTGGTGACGACTCCTGCCCCCTGTTTTAGACACCCGACAATTCTCGATATGGTACCGCCACGAGCAGTGGACGGCATAGCAATGATTGCTTTGCCTTCTTTCGCGCGGGAAGCACCTCGAATGAAGTCGACCTGCCCTCCGAATCCGGAGTAGATTCTAGTGCCAATGGAATCTGAGCAGACCTGTCCGGTCAGGTCGACTTCGATTGCGGAGTTGATCGCTACCATTCGTTCATTGCGAGCGACTACGTAAGGGTCATTCACATAGTCAACGGGGTGAAACTCAAACCCCGGGTTGTTTTCCAGATAGCGATAGAGCTCATTACTCCCCAGCGCAAATGTACAAATCACCTTTCCCCGGTGGAGGGTCTTAGAGCGGCCAGTGACTATTCCTGCTTCAATGGCTTCCATGATTCCGTCGGAAACCATCTCCGAGTGGACACCCAGGTCTTTTTTGTCCTTTAGGGAAGCCAGAACCGCGTTAGGGATGGCTCCGATACCCAGCTGAAGTGTCGATCCGTCCTCAACCAACTCGGCCACGTTCTGTCCAATTTTCTCTTCGACCTCTGTAAAGGAAGCCGGTTCCAGCTCAGGAAGGGGCTCAGAAGTTTCAATCAAACTGGTTACTCGCGACACATGAACAAAGCAATCACCCAGTGTTCTGGGCATTTTGTCGTTCACCTGAGCGAGAACCAAAGGAGCGTTTGCGACTGCCGCCATAGTGGCCAGACATTCGACTCCCAGACTCATGAATCCATGCTCATCCGGAGGTGACGTGTGAATAAGGGCCACATCGAGAGGTAGCAGGCCCAAATTGAAAAGACGCGGAATCTCATGCAGATGGATCGGGATATAGTCCGCTCGACCGGAATTTACGGCCTCCCTGTCGGCGGGTCCGACAAAAAGGGAGTTATGTCGAAAGCATTCGCTATTGTCAGGGAAGGCGAAAGGATCCTCTCCGAGCAGCAAGACATGGATGATCTCGACATTTCTAAGTTCAGGCGCTCGTTCGGCCAGGGCCTTTAGAAGGACGAACGGAACGGCAGCATTTCCGCTGACAAAGACCCGATTTCCCGATGCGATGGAGGCTACAGCTTCCCTGGCGCTAACTCGTTTGCGCCGGTATGTGTCAATCCAGCGCATCGTTTCCTCCAGGTTCACTCAGCACTTTCTCTAGGTCGGCCTGCGGAAACCGGGGAAGTGCCAGTTCGTCCGAAACGATCCCGTTCCAGCAGTAAACTGCCTTTCTCAACGGATAAACTTCTCTCAAGGCCGACTCCAGACCTTTCGCGACGATCTCTTTTAAGTAGGGGAGTAGTGCGTTCGTGAGAGCGTAAGTGGAGGTTCGAGCAACCATCGCCGGGACGTTTGGAGCGCAAAAGTGCGTGACTCCTTCAACGGAGAAGAGGAAGTCCTCCGTGGGTGTGAGTGTGGAGGTCTCGATACATCCGCCCTGATCAATGGAGAAATCGATGATCAGACTTCCCGGGATCATTCTTGCGACCATTTCCCGGGTGACAAGGATCGGGGCTCGCCGTCCGGGATCCAGGACTGCTCCGATCAGAACATCGGCAAAAGAAACATATTTCTCGAGATTACTGCGCGTAGAAAGGGCTGTGACGACCCGACCCTGGAAAAGTTCGTCAAGTTTTCTCAGTCGAGTTTAATTGCGATCCAGGATGTACACGCTGGCTCCAATTCCCAGAAAAGAACGTGCGCTGTAATAACCACAGGTTCCGCCACCCAGAATCACGATGTCTGCAGGAGGAATACCGGGGACGCCACCCAGGAGAATGCCTTTGCCACCGGCACTACTTTCCAGCAATCGTCCGGCGATTTGAACAGCCAAGTTCCCACTGATTTCACTGGAAGAGCGAAGAACCGGGAGAGAGCCGTCCTGTTCCTGAATCAGTTCATAGCCGAGAACAGTGATCTTCCTCTCTAGAAATGACTGTATTAGTTCTTCCGGAGCGACAGCGAGATGAAGAAAGCCGAACAGAGCTGACCCTCTCTTGAAGAAGTTCCATTCGTCGGGATGGGGCCGCCCTATCTGGAGGATCAGGTCAGCACGCCGAATCGTCTCTTCATTCGTGTAGGTGATCTCTGCCCCGGCAGAACGAAATTCATCGTCCTGGAAGCCGGCTCCGTCACCGGCACCCGACGTCAGGTAAACCGTTGCTCCCAGAGCAACAATTTCGCGAACTCCGGCAGGAGAAAGCGTTACGCGCCTCTCGGGGACTCCCTTCAGAAAAGGGTGTGCAGCCGGTATTCCAATAATCATCGTTCTTCGAGTCTATGACCCGTGTTGAATTTCTTCCAGAGGCTTCTGCCCTGGAACAGCACGCGACCGGTCCTCTTAAGCCCTGAGCGCCGGTCTTCGTGATCCCCTAAAGAAAGAGAAAGATCTTCCGTGGTCTAAACCGCTCTTATCCAAAGACAAAGACCCGATTGTCCTAATCAATCTCGAGGTAAGTTTGGCCCGCAAGGCCCTGCTCGTAGAAGGAGAGCAGCTTCATTCCTTCGTTGGGACGGAGAAGGTCCGCTTTAATCGCAGCATCAATCTGTGCTTTCAATCTCTTGATCAGTTCTCGCGAATCGTACTGAGTCATGGCCAATACGTCACTAATACTGTTGCCGGGAATCTTTTCTTCGATGTAGAACCCACTCTCTTCATCCTCATCGAGGAAAATGTGGACTTCATTGACTCGCCCAAAAAGATTGTGAATATCTCCCATGATGTCCTGGTAGGCGCCGGTTAGAAAAATGCCCAGGTAATAAGGTTGATTATCCTGAACGGAGTGAAGGGGTAGCGTTTCCCTGACGTCGGCTGTATCGATAAATTTCGAGACTCTGCCGTCTGAATCGCAAGTGATATCGACCAATGTGCTTTCAGCGGCTGGTTTTTCATTCAGTCGGTGAATCGGAGCGATCGGGAACAGCTGCCCAAGGGCCCAGTGGTCGAGGAGAGACTGAAAGACGGAGAAATTACAGATATGCTGCTCTGCGAGTTGCCAGTCCAGCTCCAGGAGTTCCTCTGGTAACTCACTCTCGTCGATTAACTGAGACTGCCGTTGGATCTCTTCAACTATCCGCCAGTAAAGCATCTCAACTGATGCCTTAACCTTTAGGTCGAGGAGACCGAGTTCAAACATCTTTTCACTCTCCTGGCGGACTTGTACCACGTCATGCCAGGATTCTGTTAGGTTCTCCGCGGTAAGGTGACTCTCGGTGTAGAGCATATCCTGGATCAGCTTGTGGTCTTCAGTCGGCAGCTCGCACGTGCCGGTGGGACTTTTTCGGATCGATCCAAAAGCTTCTACAACCAGAACCGAGTGCGCAGCTACGATTGCGCGGCCTGACTCTGAGATGACATTCGGGTGCGGGACGCCTTCCTGGTCACAGATATCCATGATGTTGTAAATGACATCCTGGGCGTATTCCTCCAGCGTGTAGTTCATCGAAGAATGAAAGGTTGAACGGGAACCGTCGTAGTCGACAGCCAGACCCCCGCCCACGTCCAGGTACTCGAGTTGATGCCCCATTTTGTACAACTTGGAATAGTACCGGGAGGCTTCCCGAACCGCACTTTTGATATTCAAAATATCGGGAATCTGAGACCCGATATGAAAATGAAGGAGTTTTAAAGAAGGCAAATATCCGGACTCTTCTAGAAGATCCAAAGCCATCAGAATCTCAGACGTGGTCAGGCCAAACTTGGCGTGTTCTCCACCCGAGCGGGCCCACCTTCCGGCCCCCTTTGCTGCCAGGCGAATCCTGAGTCCGATCAAAGGCTCGACTTGCATTTCGCGAGCGACCTGTATCGTCTTTTCGACTTCAGAGAGCTTTTCCGCAACGATGATCACCTTCTTGTTCAGCTTTCGTCCCAGCAAAGCCATGCGGATGTACTTCTCATCCTTGTAGCCATTGCAAATGATGAGAGCCTCAGGGTCATTGTGTACGGAGAGGGCTGCGAACATCTCCGGTTTCGAGCCCACTTCCAATCCCATCGAGTAGGGTCTACCGGCGTCCAGGATTTCTTCGACGACTTCATGAAGCTGATTGACCTTAATCGGGTAGACACCCCGGTAAATTCCTCTGTACTGATGCTCTTCAATCGCCGCCTTAAAAGCCTCGTTAAGTACGACCACCCTGTGCCGGAGCAGGTCCTGAAATCGGATCAAGAGAGGAGGGCGCAACCCTTCCTCGAGTGCCTCTTGTAACGCCTCCAGTATGGATATGCCGGCTCCCTGCTCTTGCAGCGGGTAAACCACCATGTTTCCGTTCTCATCGATATTGAAATAGCCGGCACCCCAGCGATCGATG
>DATGOF010000711.1:0-2140 GCA_035306285.1 Acidobacteriota bacterium
CCAAAACTGGCAGGTGGCCGAAGTGCTCCGTCGGTCCCACTTGGCCGAAGGCTGGACCGACGTTGAACATCGAGGCTGTCACAGCGGTAATCGAAGTCAGTATATCGACACCGGTAGCCGTCAGTGCGATGCAGGCCACCACGTTGACAACCAAAGCCAGGTAGACCAGATTCAAAAGGCTCTGGATGGTTGTCTCGTCGACCGCCTCCCCACTTAAGCGTACTGCGAACACACCGCGCCTTTCCGCCATCTTCCGGAACTCTCGTTGAACAACCCTGAGCAGGAGCAACACCCGGGCTGCTTTCAATCCACCCGCGGTCGAGCCTGTGGAGCCCCCAATTAACATGAGAGCAAGAAGCGTGAATTGCCCGAGAGGTGGCCAAGTTTCAAAATCGGCGGACGAGTACCCCGTGGTGGTAACGATCGAGACAACCTGGAAGAGCGCTAACCGAAAAGATTCGGCAGAAGTGTATTCCAAGCCAGACAAAGAGATGTACACGGCGGCGGTTGCCGCTACGACTACGCCCAGAGAGAACCGGAGCTCGGTATCCTTCCAGACTGCCCAAAAATCCCCCTGGCTGAACAGGCGAAAGTGGAGGGTAAAATTGATACTGGCCAGAATCATGAAAACAACAATGACATACTCGATTGAAGGGCTGGCGAAAGCTTCGATACTTAGCGCTCTGGTCGAGAAGCCTCCGGTTGCCATCGTAGAAAAGGAATGACAGGCGGCATCAAAGCGAGACATCCCCAGCAAACGGAGAAGAATGTACAGAACGAGGGTCAGACTGGCATAGATTTTCCAGAGAGCTAGGGCAACTTCGGCAACCCTGGGCTTGAGCTTCTCGGATCGGGCACCGGAGAACTCAGCCCGGTAGAGCTGCATCCCTCCTGTGCCGAGAAGCGGAAGGATTGCGATCCCCAGTAAGATAATCCCCATCCCTCCAAGCCAGTGAATCAGAGATCGCCACAATAGAAGACTCTCTGGTAAAGCTTCGATGTCAGCCAGAACGGTGGACCCGGTTGTCGTAAAACCGGAAGTCGACTCAAAAACAGCATCTACAAAGCTGAACGGATAGTCGGAAAAATAAAAAGGCAAAGCGCCAATTAAGCAGGCAGCAACCCAGGAAGAAACGACCAGAAGGATGGCATCCCGCCGAGTGAGTTCTGCTGGTTCCAGATGGAGAAGACCCACCAGTATGCAGCCGAGGGTGACAGGTACGACCAGTGCCCAGAGCAAGGGACCCAGCCCGGCATCACCATTCCAGAATGCGAAACTAATCGCTGGCAGGAGGCTGAAAGCCAGCCCGAGGATAAAGTACCCCAGTAATTTTGCAATGTTTGACCAGTCAATCAAGGAGAAGATCCCCCGGGGAGAATCGGGTAGTGCCTGCAGGGCATCCTCTGATGATTCCTAGAAAAGCTGTCGAGAGACAACAGAAAGACACCAAGAGCTCCATCCGAGATTCAGCTTTCCAGCTACCAGTTAATAGATGAAGGCTTTTTCCAATTCCGGCACGACGTTTTCCAGACTGAAGAAGATGACTCGGTCATCTAACCGAATCTCCGCGTCTCCCCTGGGAACTATCACTTCCCCTGAAGGGCGAACGATGGCCCCCACAATCGCTCCGCGTGGTAAGTGAACATCTTTCAGAGCCTTTCCGAGATACTTGGAGCCTGGCGTGGCAAGCAATTCTATGGCCTCTGCTTCCTCTTCCCGAAATGTGGTCACGGAAAAAACATGACCACGTCGGACAAATTGAAGGATCCGGTCTACAACCACCAGGCGTGTACTGAACGTCGAATTGATGCCAAGTAATTGAGCCATCGGCAAAAAGTCAATACGATTGATTAATGCCACGGCCTTTCTGGCACCCAGTCGTTTGGCGAGAAGGGAGGCAATAATGTTGACTTCGTCGTCTCTCGTCAAAGCTAGATAGGCATCGATTCCTTCAATGTTCTCTTCTGTCAACACCTGCTGATCTGTTCCGTCACCGTGGACCACTACCGTATCCTTCAGGATGGTGGCAATCTTTTCGCACCTCTTGAGATCCTTCTCAAACAGTTTGACGTGGACTCCACGAACCTCCAACCGAGAGGCCACCTCGATTCCCAGCTGCTTGCCTCCCAGAATGAATAC
>DATGOF010000712.1:0-2227 GCA_035306285.1 Acidobacteriota bacterium
TTACGGGGGAATCTCTGCCCGAATGGTGCCGTATTGAAGCAGACCGCGGCCAGCCCCGAGCTTTTGAACCATCGAGGACCAGCGCTGGTGTTCAAGGACCGAGAGGACCTGCTGTCTAGAATCGACGATCCAAATCTGCCGGTGGACAAAGACTCCGTCTTAATTCTTCAGAATGCCGGCCCAAAAGGTGCTCCTGGAATGCCGGAATGGGGCCAATTGCCGATTCCGAAGAAAATGCTGGAAGCGGGAGTTATGGATATGGTCCGAATTAGCGATGCCCGCATGAGCGGAACCTCTTACGGCACGGTTGTTCTGCACGTCACTCCCGAATCGGCGGTTGGAGGACCACTGGCGATCATCAAGGATGGAGACATGATCGCGTTGAATGTTCACGATCGAACCCTTCAGGTGGAACTCACCGATCAGGAAATCGAAAGTCGTTTGCGTGCCTGGCAAAGACCGGAACCGCACTATGATAGTGGCTACGGCAGGCTTTTTCTGGACCACGTTCTTCAGGCCGATAGGGGCTGTGATTTTGATTTCCTGCAGGGGCGGCGCCGTCGACCCGAACGCGATCTGCCGGCCCACTACGCTCGTATGGGGCACTCTTAGAGCACACTCTTCAATTGAGAAGCCCGTTGATCCACGTCCTCAAAGCAAGCCTTGAGGGGATTTGAATTGTGAGGAGACAGGGATGGCTCCGGCTTGACAGAATGTGCCGTCCGGCCTGATGGCCCGGTGACTATGACACACAACTTGAAAGTAAGGGGGGCGATTAGTTGAATCTTTCAGGGTGTCTCTGGTGCCAGTCGGTCAGGCGCTGGAAATGGGTCCCGAGACGGATCAGAACGTCTTCCCGGTGGTGCGCGGCGATCAATTGCATGCTGATGGGCAGGCCCTCCGCGCTGAATCCACAGGGTAAGGCTAAAGCTGGGATTCCCGCCATATTTTGAGGTGCAGTCATCCGTACTAAGCATCGGACAACATTTTCCTCGATGTCACCCGCACGGACCTTTTCGGTTCCGTGGGGAGGCGGTAAAACCGGGATGGTTGCACCCAGCAGACAATCGACTTGCTGAAAAATTTCCTGGAACTCGGCAGCTATGTGCGCTTTGACTTGTAAGGCTCGGGCAAGATCCAGTCCTGATATCCGGTACCCGGCCTTAAATCGATCCAGTACTCGCGGACCATAGTGCTGTGGCACGCTCTGGATGTAACGATCATGAAAGGCCAGCGCTTCGGCTCCGGCGATCATAGCTGAGGCCTCCAGGGCTGCTTCTAGCTTACTTATCGAGATTTCCCGAATCAAAGCGCCTTCGGATCGAAACAGCTCAATCGCTTCTCTAAGGGATCTCTGAATTTCCGAATCAGTGTTTTCGAAGTAAAAAGGGCAGAGGCCTATTTTCAGCCCCTGCACTGGCTCTTTGACCGCCTTTAGCAAGTTCTCGTTTCCCCCCGGATGATCGCAAAGGACCGTTAGAAGGAGGGCACAATCCCTTGTGCTGCGGGCCATCGGACCTCCGTGGTCCAGAGAGGGGCTCAACGGGATAACCCCTTTCATGGGAACCAGACCGTAAGTCGGCTTCAATCCGGTGATACCGCAGCAGGCCGAGGGGATGCGGATAGATCCGCGAGTGTCCGTTCCTATTGACGCAAAGCCCAGACCGGCTGCTACGGCCGCTCCCGATCCTCCGCTGGATCCTCCGGGAACGCGAGCCAGATCCCAGGGATTACAAACTGGTCCAAAGTGCTCGTTCTCGCTCGTTATTCCGAAAGCAAACTCATGCAGGTTCGTCTTGCCGATTAGAATGCCGCCCGCTCTCTTGATCCGTACGGCGATTTCACTATCGTTTCGGTCACGAGTCCATGAACCTTGAACCCTGGTCCCGGCAGTTGTCGGCATATCGAGGGTCGTCATTAGATCTTTCACTGAAATCGGGATGCCTGTTAGAGGACCGGATTTGCTGTTTCCTGTGAGCTGTTGCAGGCGGGTAGCTTGGTCCTCCGCACGAGGATTGATACTGAGAAAGGAATTCAGTTCGGGGTCGTACTTTTCGATGCGCTCCAGGACGTGTCTGGTGAGTTCAACAGGGGATATCTCACCACTCGCGAGGCGTTGGCTGACGGTGAATAACTCTTCGTAGGCAATCAAGATCGTCTTTCCAGCTTCTCCTTTCCAGAAATAAGCCGGTGAATTGTAAACTTCGCTCCTGACTGCTGCACATGA
>DATGOF010000713.1:0-3007 GCA_035306285.1 Acidobacteriota bacterium
ATATCGATCCCTCAAAGGAGAATTTTCTTGAGCTGCTCGATATGACCGATACTCCTCTTTCCACACTGAGCCAAGAGCAGCTCCGGCCCGGACCGGAAGCCTTACAGGCCGTTATGGACGAACTTGCCTGATCTGACGAGATGGAACAATTGGTAAGTCAGGTTGCGGTCCTCGGTGCGGGTACGATGGGTGCGCAGATCGCTGCGCACCTGGCGAATGTTGATATTCCAGTGCTGCTACTCGACATTCCTGCCGATGGACCCGATCGCAGTCGAGTTTCGCGTGACGCCGTGGCCAACCTTGGACGGATGAGGCCGTCTCCTCTCTACACGCCCGATAAGGCTCGACTGATCACCGTCGGAAACTTCGAAGACGATCTTCCCAAAGTGGCATCCTGCCAGTGGATCATCGAGGCTGTCATTGAGCAGCTGGATGTCAAGCAGGAACTGTGGGAGCAGGTTGAAGAGCATCGCTCTCCTAACACTGTCGTATCAACCAATACCAGCGGCCTGTCCATTAATGAAATTGCCAGGCAGAGAAGCCGCGAGTTCAAGAAACACTGGCTCGGAACTCACTTCTTCAATCCACCCCGCTACATGAAGCTTCTGGAAGTGATTCCAGGAGAAGAGAGTGAGCCGTCCCTGGTCGAGTCGATTCGTCTGATTGGAGAACGCATTCTGGGCAAAGGAACGGTTCAAGCCAAGGACACTCCCAACTTTATCGCTAATCGAATCGGCTCCTTCGTTTCTATGCGAACGATCGAGCTGATGAACGAGCTTCAGTTC
The DNA here is from genome assembly GCA_035306285.1 of Acidobacteriota bacterium. Classification (GTDB taxonomy): domain Bacteria; phylum Acidobacteriota; class UBA6911; order RPQK01; family JAPXNP01; genus DATGOF01. The sequence goes on from DATGOF010000713.1 coordinate 786, forward strand.
TCCATCGAGGAGGTGGATACGCTGACTGGTCCACTGATCGGGTGGCCCAAGACTGCCACTTTTCACCTTGCGGATCTGGTGGGGATCGACGTCATGATGCTGGTGGCGGAGAATCTTTATCAAAATGCTGTGACTGACTCGTGGAGAGAGCTCTTCTGCCCGCCGACATGGATAAATGAGCTGGTGAAACGAGGATGGCTGGGCCGCAAATCAGGACAGGGCTTCTACAAGAAGGAGGGTTCACGCCTGCTCGTTTTCGATCCTGCTACTTTCGAGTATCGGGAGCAAAATCCGGCGGACTTCGAGCTTCTCAGCAGCGTGAGTTCACTCCCTGACGCACCCTCCCGGATTGCAGCCATGATCGAGAGTGACGACCGAGTTGGGCAGTTTATTTGGCGGCTTCTGAGTGACATCTTTCTCTATTCGGCCGAGCGAGTTCCTGAGATCGCAGATCACTATTATCAGATCGATCGAGCCATGAAATGGGGCTTCAACTGGGAGTCGGGACCCTTTGAACTCTGGCAGGCTCTGGGACTCGAGAAGGTATGCTCGCGCTTAAAGTCTGAGGGCAGGGAAGTGCCGGACTGGGTGTCACGGGTGCTCGCCTCCAGTCCGCGCCGCTTCTATGTTGTGGGACCGTCCGAGGCGTTCTACTTTGACGTGGAAAGCGGCCAGTATCAAGAGTTTCCTGAAGAACCTGAAAAACTGAATCTGGAGATCCTCAGAGTTCGAGAGCAGGTCATCGATTCCACTCCTGGCGCTTCTTTGATCGATCTCGGTGAAGGAGTCGCCTGTCTGGAATTTACAGGCAAGGTGAATACGATCGATGATCAGGCTGTTGAACTTCTGCTTTCCTCACTAGAGCGCCTTGAACGCTCCTTTCTTGGACTCGTGATTGGTAATCAGGGGAAAGATTTCTGTGTTGGCGCCAATCTGAAGTTTCTGGCTCGTGCCATCGAGGAAAAGAAATGGGAGCAAATCGACCGCAGCGTGCGTAATTTTCAGCAGATGACCTCCTCATTAAGGGGGTGGTCTCGTCCCGTTGTCGCAGCTCCATTTAGGCGCGTGCTAGGGGGCGGTGTTGAGATTTGCCTTGGGTCCGACGCAGCAGTCGCCTCAGCCGAGACTTATATGGGCCTGGTCGAAGTAGGTGCCGGACTGATACCGGCCGGCGGCGGTTGTAAAGAGATGGTGATTCGATATTTGAATGGAACCGATCAAGACCCGGCTCTTCAGTCTGAGTTTATCCGGCAGGCCTTTGAAATGATCGCGACTGCCCGGGTGAGTGGTTCGGCTCTCGAAGCGAGGCAGCTCCGATATCTGCGGCCGAGCGATTTGATCGAAATCCATCCTGACCGTCTACTCTATAGAGCCCGCAAACAGGTGCTCAATCTCGCCGATGGGGGATACGTGGCACCCCGTCCGAAACAGGATATTCCCGCCCTGGGTGCCCCAGCGCTAGCAGCTCTGAAGCTGAGGATTCATTTGATGAAAAGTGGAGGATTTATCTCAGAATACCACGCGGTGATTGCCGGTAAACTGGCTACTGTTCTTACCGGTGGGGACCTCAACCATGCCACGCTGGTTTCTGAAGAACATTTCCTGAGTCTGGAACGTGAGGCTTTCCTGTCTTTGTGTGGAGAGGAGCGCACCTTGCAGAGGATAAATCATCTACTAGGCACGGGTAAGCCACTTCGAAACTGACCTGGTTTGCGTGCAGGATCTGCAGGATAGCAGCCTATTAACCATCGGCCGGGCCGCCTACCACCGTGAATCCGCCAGCGCGATCTGTTTGCGACGTCAGCTCCGCCTTTTCTCAGACGATCGTCACAGGCTTGACTGTAGTCACTTTACTGTGCTATCACATTAAAGTGATGGAAACGTCATTACAGGACAATGCTAATTTTCGGTCTCTGGTAGAAGCGCTTCTTCAACTGAAGGACGCCGACGAATGCGCTCGCTTCTTGCGGGACCTGTGCACGGTTGGAGAACTGGAAGCCATGGCCGAACGGTGGTATGTCGTTCAGTTGATCGAACAGGGGCTTTCTTACCGTCAGGTCAGTGAGCAGTCGGGCGCCAGTACAGCCACCATCGCTAGGGTAGCGCACTGGCTGAAGCATGGGGAAGGTGGCTATCGCCTGCTGCTCGACCGGCTGGCCAAATCTGACCCGAAGCGGAAGTAGTAGTGCTTTGATGCCGGATAGATCGGAAGAGAAGAAAGA
>DATGOF010000714.1:0-5879 GCA_035306285.1 Acidobacteriota bacterium
GTTTGCCGAGATTCCCGAAACCGTCAAGTGTAAAAACTGCGGAGAGCCGCTGGGTGTCTACCCGGTCTGCGTATATTGAGAGCCTGGCGCGGGCCCATGCTCACTCCCCCCAGCGGTTGATGATTGCTTCTCGTAAGTCGAAACCAAATGCCCGATCCGAGACGACGATGATCGGTGCCGCCTGCATCCTCTTGTACACTGACTGGTTGATCTTTCGATATACTTCGGTCGCCAGCCGACGGATGCTGTCGGCAGTGTACCGCTCGTAAAGGCCGCCATACTTGGCTTCGCTCATACGTCGTTCACGAAACATTTTCTCCACATCTCGGGGGCTCCAGCCCTGTTCGATGAGATCACTGACAAGAGGCCCGACGACGTCGTAGTCGAATGGATCCACCTGTCCTTCCGCCAGCTCAGCTGAGGCCGGAATGGTAAGGCTATCCTCCGGTATGATTTCCCGCCCCGCTCGCTGGTTCACGTGCCGCGCCAGTCGGTACACATCCGTCTTCGCAAGATCTCCAATGACTGCCAATCCGCCCACCATGTCTCCATACAGTGTGGAGTAGCCCAGGGCAATTTCCGTTTCATTGCCGTTGGTCAGCAATAAAGCATCGAGATCGTTGCTCTCTGCCATCATGAAGAGGCCTCGAATCCGCGCCTGCAGGTTCTCGATGGTGGCCGGATTCTGAATCGGGTGCAGGTACTTCTCAAAATCCGCAGTCACACGGTCAACGATCTGCTGGATGGGGACGACGTGATACTCGGCAGCCAGATTGCAGGCAAGCTGGCGGGCTGCCCGCTGGGTTGTTTCCGTGTTGAAGCGTGAGGGAAGATTATATAGCCGAACCCGTTCTGATCCCATCGCCTCACAGGCGATCGCTGCTCCAAGAGCCGAATCGACCCCCCCCGATACGGCTTCCAGCACACACCGGAATATTCCAATCTTTTCGTAATAATCCCGAACTCCCAGTACCAGCGCCTGCAGGATCTCTTCTTCGCGGTCCAGCGGAGGAACAGGACACGGGCGCGCTCTTCCCTGCTCGAAGACGACTGACTGTTGTGCCTCTCGAAAGGCGGGGAGATTGGCTACCAGGGTGCCGGTGCAGTCATATGCCGTGCTGAAACCATCGAACACAATAATGTTCTTGCCGTTGTCGCCAACCCCGACCGTGTTAACCCAGATCAAGGGAATGCCGAACTTCGTACAATGCTCACGGGCCAGTCTCTCGCGGACAAATCTCTTCCCGTCTTGCTCGCCAGGATTAGAAGCAACGAATGGGCTTGCGCTGATACAGAAGATGTAGTCAACTCCTCGACGGGCATACTCTTCGAAGGGCTTAAAGTCGTATCCCTCGTCCCAGAGATCTTCGCAAATCAATACTCCAACCCGACAGGGCGACTCTCCCAGCTTCAAAGGAATCGGTTCCGCCTCCAGACCGGGACGAAAATACCGCTTGTCATCGAAGTAGCGATAGGAAGGCAAAAGGCGCTTATGCACGACCTTCAGCAGCCGGCCGTTCTGGATCACCGCAGCAGCGTTGTAACGAAACACTCGCCGATCCGGTCCCTTCTTGTCTTCGTCGAAATCGACGAACCCGACAACCGCGGCAATGCTCTGACAGGCAGGCAGAATCTCTTCCATCAGAATGCGGCGATTCTCCCGCAGGAAGTGCAGATTGATGAGCAGTTTTTCATCCAGGCAATAGCCGGTCAGGCACATTTCCGGCAGAAGAACGACGTCAGCCTGCTCCGTCCGAGCTTTCTCGATCGCGCGGAGGATAAGATTTCTGTTTCCGAATAGGTCGCCGCTTGACGGGTTGATCTGGGCCAGCGAAATCTTCAGTTTCATAAAGTCTATAGAGTAACGTGAGACTCCGGTTGGCGTCGACTCTGCCGATCAGGAGCGGAGCCCTTTCCTTTCATCACCGAAATGAGGATTGTACGGGTAGGTGGGTGGTAACCACTTCGGAGCAGAACCGACGAGTTCACCGTAGCGTTCGCACACGCCCGATGGGCTTTTCTTGCTGCTAATTTGACGACGTTGGTAAGAGCTCTTTCTTCTGCGAGAGCTCCTTTTTCCGCCCTATTCCAAATTGATCCCCTGCCCGAATCGCCCTCTTGTCTTCGGTCAGGTGAATTTCAACCATCTTCTCACTCTTGATGAGAGCCCCGGTCTCATCGGTCAGTTGTGCGATGATTTTTCTAGTCGCCACGTCGATGATTTCGCCGGTGGGCGCATAGGCGTGCTGGCCATCCAAACTAAAGGTAATCCATCCCGGCTGCTTTCGAAGCTTGATGCTTTCCTTATAAACCGGCGGCATCACGGTATTGTCGTAAATGTGCAACCGCTCGTTGGCCCCGTCGGCGGCCCAGACTTCTGTCTCGTCCGGGGTCAGGCCGACGCCGTGACTGAAAACACCGTGGCGCAGGGGAGGCCTGGCTTCAAAACCTTCCCGGGTGACATCGATCCGATACAGCAACTTGCCGGTCTCCAGGTTGGCGATTTCAAAGCCTAGCAGTCCATTAACATTGATATAGGCCAGAGTCTCGTCACTGTTGATAGTGAAAGGGCGAACCGGCCCTCCCAAAGGCCCCACCTGTTTGAGAAGCTGAAACGTCTTGGCGTCAATGACTCCCAGGCTGTTGGTACGCAGCCCTCCCAGGTAAACCTTTCGACCACTCGGCCCGGCGATGGTGTTATGAGCCCCAGAATTGCCACTCTCGATCCTGTGGACCACCTCTCCCGACTCAGCGTCGACAACATGCCAGTGCTCTTTCTCCAGACTCGGTAGAAAGATCAGCTTTCCGTCCGGCGAGATGGCCATGCGATCGGCTCCTCCCTCATACTCCTTTTCCCAAACCACGTCTTCTTTCGCCAGATCGATGCGCTGCATCGTTTCCAGATTGCTGATGTAGACACTATTGGTGGCCAGACTCACCGCGATCCCTTTGACATTGGATGGTTGTCCGGCCGGAGTGATCTGTCCGTGGGCATCATGAGTATCTTTGCGAAGCAGCCCGGCCACCGGGATCCTCTTGACAAAACGGTAGTGATTGTCGATATCGAAGACCAGCAATCCGTGTCCGCCATGCTCGAGATATCTGCGCAGTCCGGGGACCGCGACATAGAGATATCTGCGGATTTCAGTTTCTTTTTCCGAGAGTTGGGCGGCGGGTCCGCCGGCCTGCACGCCTAAAATTGACGGTCCGAGGACGGCAATTAAGATCACCACTTTCAGGATTCGATTCGGTTGGGAGAGCGATGCTGAAGTTGCCACTGAATTCCTTTCGGTTGATGAAGGCGAAATGCAAGAAATTGCGCCCAGTTTAACTCCTGGTATGAATCCTGTCATTTAGAAAAGACGGACTGGATTGAGTAAGAGCCCCCGGCCTGCCTTGCTACTGTGCGCCATCGTTGAGGTGTGGTTAGATGAGAATATGTTGAGGAGAGGCTACGTCCTATTCGTTTCTCTTTGCCTCTTTCTGAGTGGGAATAGCAGTGAAGCCAGTGACTCACGCTGTGGAGAACTGGCTACAATCAAAGTTCTTCAAAACGAGTCGGTTCCAGCCGTCCCTGCTCACGGCGTCGCCGCCGGAGCTACGCAAGATCGCTTTCCGCTGACCATCGTCAGCCTTAATCTGGCAGACGAAGAGAACACAGATCGGATTCTGGCAGATTTCGGGAAGATCGAAAAAGTTCGAGAGGCGGACATCTTTCTTTTTCAGCAAGTTGGAAGGGCAGACGAGGGAAAAGACTTTGCTCTTTCGACGGTGGCGCAGCGGCTTGGTATGCACCTAGTGGCAATACCCACCAGGGAGCAGGAGAAAGAAGACCAGGGAAATAACCTGAGGTTGCCAGGGTTGGCCAGTCTGAGTCGATATCCTTTCCGCAACCCCCAGGTGATCCCTATGAAGCACTTTGATCTACGCTTCAATCATCGCTGTCGGGTGGCGCTGGCTGTCACAGTCGATACTCCACGCGGGCCCATCCGGGTTTACAACCTCCACCTGGATACTCGAATCAACGAGAAGGAACGGCTTGAGCAGCTAGAATCCGTTCTTGAGTCGGCGGCTGACTTTCAGGGGCCGGTGATCATCGGGGGAGACTTTAACACGGCAAACGTGTGGTGGTTCGAGCGAATGTGGCCCGTCCCCGGAATTCAGGACCAGGAAGAATCGGTGCGGACAAGGCTTGCCTCGCAAGGATTCTATACTCCCTTCGAGTCGGCTTCACCTACCTTCAAATGGTTGTTTTTCTCATTTCAGCTGGATTGGATCTTCTTGAGCCATAATTTAAAGACAGCCGACCGTGGCGTCGAGGAGGTGGACTTCTCCGATCACCGCCTCCTCTGGGTGACCATTGAAAGCTGAGGGAGGCCAGGCGGGTGTAAAGGCAGGTCTTCTGGGCGCAGAGTGTTGCCCGTTTATCCGGAAATGCAGTTGCTGTCTGTGACGCAGAGGGTGGCTCCGCACTCGCCGACTATTCCCCCAGCAGGGGGCCCGGCTTGGGTTCGCCGTGGCGGGGTAGCTCATTTTTCTTCGTAGGAGGAAACATCAGCGAGACAAATATAGAGAGGCCGAGCGTCAACGCAATCAACAAAAGCGAGGCGACAATGGGTATCCTGTACACTTCGGCCACGAGCATCTTCAGTCCTACGAAGCTCAGGACGATCGACAACCCAGTCTTCAGGTAGTAGAACTTGCTAATCACGACGGCCAGCAGAAAGTACATCGCCCTCAGGCCGAGGATTGCGCATACATTGGAAGTGTAAATTACGAAAGGATCCAGCGTGATGGCAAAGATGGCGGGAATGGAATCCAGTGCAAAGATCAGATCGGTCGTCTCGATCAGCAACAGCACGATAAAGAGAGGAGTGGCAGCCAGTCGAGACCTGCCGTTTCTCCATTCTCGCGCGAAAAAGTTCCGCCCGCTATAGCTATTCGTCACCGGCAGGATGCGCTGGACGATTCGGATGACGGGGTTGGCCTCAGGCTCGAGCGAGACTTCGCTTTGTTTCGCCATCCGGTAGCCGGTATAAATCAAGAAGGCCCCGAAGATATAGAGCAGCCAATGAAATTGCTTCACCAAGTAGACGCCTACCCCGATCATCGTGCCACGCATCACGAGCGCACCTAGAATTCCCCAGAACAAAACACGGTGCTGAAATCGTGCGGGAACCTTGAAGTAGGAAAAAATCAGCGCAAAGACAAAGATGTTATCGACTGAAAGCGCCAGTTCAATAAGGTAGCCGGTCAGAAACTCCAGCCCCGCTGTCGAACCCAGATCCAGATAAACAAAGACATTGACGACCAGAGAGAAGGAAATGCAAATCAGGCACCAGACGAGAGCGCTCCGGAAGGTAACACTGTGTTCCTTGCGCTGAAACAGACCCAGATCCACTGCCAGAAGTCCCAGCACAAGCACGTGGAAAATCACCCACATCCAGAACATTCAGTTGATTCCTTCCAGTCGGTCGACGCTTTGATCCTCCGCAGGAAAGAGCGAGCCAGTCCCCATCCTGGAGGTGTTGAAGAGCTGGAAATACAGGCCTAAGTGCAGATTCAGCCCGCGTTGTTACCGCTATCTCTCAATTCTACTTTTACCGAAAAACTGCAATCAAACACTCCAGAAGTTTACCAAATGAACTCAACAGTGCTGTCGCGATCCGGCAGGAGGAAGACGCCCGACGTGGATGAAGTCGGTTTAGAGGCCGGCCCTCAAACTGCAGACCCAGGGAGAACGCTGAGGGATGTGTGCGGGGTAAAGTGTAACCTATGTCTCCGAAATGGACCCAGAGATTAATGGCGCGCCCGGCAGGATTCGAACCTGCGACCTACGGTTTCGTAGACCGGCGCTCTATCCGACTGAGCTACGGGCG
>DATGOF010000715.1:0-2500 GCA_035306285.1 Acidobacteriota bacterium
CAGACTTACTCTGGACGATTGAAGGGAGCCACCAGGTCAGGAGTTTTTTCTTCGCAGGCTCGCGGGATCTGAGCCGGGTGGAAGGAATGGGAGGACAGCTTAGGGAAAGCCGACACCTCTTCTACCCGCTGGTGAAAAGTAACGCCGAGAGTTCCACCCTGATCTATCTGGTCAATTCGCAAGCCAGCAAGGCGACAAGTGTAATTCTTCGCCTGCGTCACCCAAGTGGGGCGGAGATCGCCTCACAGTCGATTTCTCTGGAAGGGGGTGGGTACGTGGCATCTCCACTCGATCATCTATTTGACCTGCAGGAGCCTCTGACTGATGCATACTTGGAGGTCGAATCCAATATTCCCCTGCGGGGTTTTGCTTTCATCGGTGAACCTTTCAACACTGATCTTCTGACCGCCCAGCCCGCGTTGCCCACGAGGGAATTCTTCGCACCCCATTTTCTCGTGGATCGCTCAGGCTCCGACACCGAAGTTCGAGTTTTAAACGCGGGTAGCGAGACAGTGGAGCTCCGTTTGGTCATGGGTCATAGTCAGGGAGAAACCGCCCACCAGTTTACGGTTGAAGCAGGCAGGCTTGTGACGATCAGCTTGAAAGAACTTGTGGCCCCGGCTGGAACCTCTTTGAGTGGCTCCTTGCAAATTGTCCTCCAGGGCGGTCACTCCGCCGACCTCTTGGGATCGCTCACCATCAAAGGACCGGCGGGCCGGTTCAGAACTTCCTCCCCTCTGGCCAGAGAAGGCAGATATAGTGTCCTCTTCCCACATGTTGCTCAGTCGAGCCAACTGCATGTTTTTACGGGCCTCGCCCTTTTCAATCCTTCGAGTCACGTTTCTTACGTTCAAGTGCATGCTTTTGATCATGAAGGCGCTCGAACGGCGCTTGCCAAGTTTTCGATCGGCCCAGGCAGCAGAGTTGTCGGGATGCTCAACGAAGCGCTTTTCTTCGGTCGCCATTTTGAGCAGATTGGTGGGCACCTTGAAATCCTGAGTTCATGTCCGATTGTCACCTCCGGGCTCTTCGGCTCCAATTCAGCCGAGTATCTTGCGACTCTGCAAGGCCAGGACACAATTCACTAGCTTCCCGAACACAGACAACCAACCCGCCGGTCAGTTGGTAAGAAAGGTAATTCACCCGACGCTGAGCGCTGTCTGACCTAGTCTTTCTATTCGCTGGGAAGTTGACAGGGGCAAGAAGCACTCCTAATATGACCCGGAAGGAGTGCAGATGAGCGAAGATACGCGGCCGGTTCAACTGGCAGGCCTCAGAAAGCGCGTTCGGGAACTTCAAGATGCAGCGCACCAGCTTGAGCTGGAACTCAAGACGATAGAATCCGGCCAAGCTGTTTCTCTCGATGAAGGATCTCCGCCACTCGATCTGCCAGGCATTAACCGGGCGCTCCAGAATCTCGCTTCGTGCTCTACCCAGGAAAGCATACTGGACACGTTCCTGGAGGAAGTTCGCCAGTATCTGGATCGGGCCGTTCTTTTTTTGGAAATGGACGGCAAGTATGCTCCTTGGAAAAGCTTGGGATTCGTACCGGAATCGATTGAGAAGGTGATCGTAGACTCGCCTGAAGACCCTGTCACCCGGGCTGCACGAGAGCTGCGAATCATTTATGTCGGCGAACGCCTTGAAGAATTGTTCCCGTGGCTACTGGATACAGGCTATGTTCCGCAAGCTGCCGTCTGTGTTCCGGTGAAATTAGGTGAGTTAGTCCCGCTAGTTCTGTACGCAGATGCCAACCATTCGATCCCGATCGATTCTCTGGAGTTGCTGACTCATCTCACAGAACTGGTCGTCAAAAATCATTATCTGTCCCATGTAGCGGCTTCCGATAAGAAAGCCGCCCGCGACGAAGAAGGTCTTGCCGATTCGGCAACAATGGCAGCTGCTTCCGAGCCTTTTGCACAAGCCGCTCGCGACTTTGAATCGCTTCTCGGCGAAGAGCCGTCTGCAGGGGGAGATGAATCCGAGGTTTCAGAACCGGTAGAACCTGGTTCGCTGGAGACAGAATCGATAGCAGCGTCCGAAGAGGTCGCTCAGACGGAGAGTACTCCACGCGACCAGTTTGCACTTGGCCAGCCAGTTGAAGAATCGACCCCACACGAGAGCGATCAACCGGTAACCGACTTCGAAATACGGGAACCGGATGAACCGCGGGCAGGCGGTGCGGAACCGGGATTAGGAGAAGGCTCGTTTCAAACCGGTAGCGAACGGGATGTTCGCGCGTTGTACCAGTCCGCTGAAACTTCCATCGAGGATATCGAGGCTGCTGCTGTTCCTTCAGACATCGGCGAGGCGTCAGGAAGCGAAGAATCATCGACTCAGCTAGAGCTTCACGAGGAAGCTATTTCCCCAGTGGCTGAGCCGCCATCAATAACGGAATCGCCATTGGCCTCGGGCATCTCTAGCCAGGAGGACGTCTCTTCGGTGACCGAGCATTTTCCCCCGCCCGAAGAGACACCGCAGCAACGCGAGGAACAGGAAA
>DATGOF010000716.1:0-3333 GCA_035306285.1 Acidobacteriota bacterium
CTGATAGCCCATTGAAACGGCGGGTAATGGGGCAAGTCGATCCTTCAATATTTCGCGTTTCTCCTCCGTCTGGTCCTCTTCACTGAGATCGGGATGGTTGACGCTGGTCCTGTCAGGTGTGTCTTCGAAGTACTGGCGGACTCGTTCCAACGTTTCCTTGGTGTCGATATCGCCGGAGATCACGAGTGCTGCGTTTCCAGGACCGTAATAGCGGCGGTGAAACTCAAGTGCATCTTCAAGGCGAGCATTTTCCAGATCCTCGACCGAACCGATGATCGGATGGGCGTAAGCCCAGTTGCTGTAAGCCAGTTCATCAAATCGGAGGTAGGAAAGCCCGTATGGGCGATTGTCATAACTTTGCTTTTTTTCCTCGATGACGGTGCTTCGCTGATTTTCAAAGTTTTCCGCCGTGATTGCCAGGGACCGCATCCGGTCTGCTTCCAGCCAGAGGGCAAGATCCAGATAGTGAGAAGGTAGGGTCTCAAAATAATTGGTTCGATCCTTGCTGGTCGAGGCGTTCCATCGCCCTCCCGCCTGGTCTATGTAAAGCCCATGCTGCGCCTTTCCGACGTTCTCGGAACCCTGAAACATCATGTGTTCGAAAAGGTGAGCAAAACCAGATCGACCGGGAGTCTCATAACTCGATCCCACCCGGTAGTGCACGCTGACATGAACAAGCGGTGTCCGCCCGTGGGCGTGCAGGATGACTTGAAGACCGTTACTCAAGTAATGCTCTTCAAATTCAACTGTACGAACTTCCGACATCGACTCCTCTTTATTTCGGGGCTGGGTTCATTCAACAGTGGAACCGAGGTATGCTCACCAGGATTGGAAGACTAGGTCCCGGTGCAAGTTACTTCAGTCACTGGAAGTTGTGCGTGCAGCTGCAACACTTTAGGCAGTCTACCAGAATCTGGCCCGATGTGACGGTACGACCCTTAACCGGTAATATCCTCTCCACCGTCAACCCGAATGACGTTTCCCGTCATCCAGTGTGTCCCCGGGAGGGCAAGGACGGCAATAGCGTCAGCGACATCCTGCGGTGTCGTTAATCTCCCGCTTGGGTTTCCTCTCTTGGCGCTGGCGACCATCTCCTCGTGTCCAGGGATCTTTGCGAGAGCCGGCGTTTCTGTCACTCCAGCTTGGATGGAGTTGGCGGTGATTCCCATCGGCGCAAGTTCAAGGGCAATTTGACGTATGTGCGATTCAAGAGCGGCCTTGGCCGCTGATACCGGTCCATAGGACGGCCAAACGCGGTGCCCTCCGGCACTCGTCATGGCGAAGATCCTTCCTCCTTCACCCATCAACTTCCGGCTGATAAGCCCCTGAACCCAGTAGACGAGCGAATGCGCCATGACATCTAAAGTCATATTGAGCTGATTCTGGTTAATACCTCGTCCTTCTGGCGGGAAGTAACGCCCTAGCGTCCCGAAAGCCAGAGAATGCACGAAAACCCTAATCTCACCGGGGCCCCCGGACAATACTTCCAGCTGGTCGAGAACGGACTCGCGTTTCTCCGGGTCGGCAGCATTGATATTGAAAAAATCAGCTTTCCGGCCGGCATCTTTAATCTTGTTTTGTATCTCCTCAACATGAGGCAGAGTGGCCTTGCGATCCAGATGCACTCCGGCAATGTTCATGCCGCACTTGCTCAGTTTCAGTGCAATGGCTTCACCGAAACCGCTGGAAGCACCCAGAATAAGCGCCCATTTACCTTCCATGGGATTCGTCATGGCTGGCTCCTCAACAACTCGAATTCGAAAAACACAAGAGGTTCGTTCTTTGCAACATTCACAATCCTGGGAAAATAAAGCCGAAAGCCTGAAAGATCCCTCTTTTCAGGCAGGGGAAAGAATACCACACCAAACCCGTCCGTGCCCGGACCGATGACTTCTTCTCCGAAGGACTTCTGTTTGAAGTCGATAAGAGCATTCGGTTCGACGAATTCGTCAATCAGTATCTCTTCGCGGACGGTATATTGCGATGGGCGCTTGTCGAGGTACAGCCGGAGTAGAACGTCGCTATATCTTAACGATTGATGGAGTTCACCGTTCCTGTCCACTAGATAGATGTCACTTGCGGACAGTTGAACGGGAAAATCGTTCTGATTGCTGATCACGATGAGAATGGGAAGAATTCCGTGATCCAGGAGTAGGTCCGTATCGAAGATTTCCTCGGTCTTTTCCGGTTCGTCGCAGGGATAGGCTCCAATTGTCAGCTTCTGAAAGGATTGGTGGGCTGCATAATCATGCGGTCGTCGAAGCTGAAGATCCTTGATCCGGTAGCCTGGAGCCTGGGAATAAGCTGACGGAATCGCACACGAGATAGCGATCCAGGCTATCAGAAGATGGATGATGATGTGGCCCCTCATGGGCCCTCATCATAACCTACTATGAACCTATTCTGAGGAAACCGGTTTCAGGAAACTAGTTCGTGTTCCAATCCAACTGGATACGACAGGAAAGTATCGTCAGCCGGAAGATCCTCAAGTGGCCACGGGCTGACAATGAAACCAGAGATTTCCTGCCCAGCAAATCGCTTTTCTAGCATTTGCGCACAAAGTTTCTCCAGTCTTGCTCTATTGCTCAAATTGGAAGTTAAGGAGAGGAATCGAATCTCTCCGCCTACATCGGTCGTGATTAGATATTTCTTTGACATCTCGCCATTCAATGCAGCACGTTCCATTCCATTGCAGTCGATCCTTCATCAAAAAATGAGCTGAATCAGGATTGGCAAGGATTTCCGATCTTGCTGACAGCTTCGCTACGTGGCTTGTATCACGAGACGTTCGGTACTCTTGTCAAGGATTTGGGAATCAAGCGACAGAATTCCGACGGCGGGTGAAGTCGTGCACAAGCCGGTGAAGAATTACCCGTTTTCGAAGTGGGAGAACTTATCGGGTTGTGCCCGGGACTTTCTTGCTGGATTTTCTGAGCTGAAAGAAGAGCCCCAGGAGACTTCCTTTGTAGGCGACGACTTGGCTAGATGGCGGTGGAGATATCGGCAGGCATGCCACCCGACGAGATACTTAAAAGGAAAACGGCCGGTCGTGTAATGGCCACACGGAAGGTCGACGCGATCGACCGGAAGGGACAGCTGTCGATACAAAGCAAAGACTTTTTCTGAAAGCTCTGGGATAAAAGTCAGGTCGTGCGTTGCTGTCATGAGGAGATGCGGTCTCGGATTGGATTCAAGGAGCCCTATAAAGTATGCGGGGCTGAGCGGGGCCCAGATCTCCCGGAGAAGGTCTCGGTCGATGAATCCTTCCAGGCCCCAGCGAACGTAGCGCGTGGAAAGACCGGTCCAAACCACATCGGCGAAATAGCTGGATAC
>DATGOF010000717.1:0-2118 GCA_035306285.1 Acidobacteriota bacterium
TCTATTCAGGACATCGCACGGCGGTCGGGCTTGATGTCGAAAGTTCTGAAGATTAGTCGTTAGTAATCGGCGGCGCCAGATGGTGGGTCTAAAATCGGAATCGTTCAAGAGGTTGCTACTCAACATTCAAATACAGACGGACATTGTGCGTGGCTCGCCCCCCTGCGATGATGTCTATACGGCCATCTCCATTAATGTCCGTCGCTACAAGGTCCTCTACAGCCATTCCCCCTTGGTCCAGGATCGTCCGAGTCCACTTCTCTCCCGAGGAATCCTCTGCCTGATAGATAAAGATCCCAGGTTCCGAGACAGCTCCTTTTCCTTCTTCCCTATGACCCGCTATGACTTCGTCGTTTCCATCTGAATTCAGGTCCGCGAGCCAGACGGCATGCCCCTGCCCGTATGTGTCATCGAGGACCCGTCGCTCCCATCCACTCTTCTCGGTGTATACCACCACGCTGTGCCCGTGCATCGGCTCGATTGTTGCAATAATCTTTCCACCGTCTGCCAGACGGCCCGTCTTTACCTCTCCGGTACCCCGCTCCTCAGGCTCAGAGGAGGGGTTGCCAGGAGATATCCGGGTTTTCCGCCAGGCACTTCCCTTTCTCTGAAAAAGCGTGATTCCCTCCTGGCTGGCGGTAAGGATGTCCTCCTTCCCGTCGTCATCCAGATCGGTAATCCAGTGATTATGAAGCCGGTTCAAGCTGTGGTCGATAACCGTCAAGGGCCAAGCGTCCTCTGCAGGATCACCGGGAATTTCCAGAACCATCAAGCGGACCCCATCACCCTGCGTACGATTCAACGGAGAAATGACCAGCTGCTGCTTGCCTTGCTGCAGTACATCTCCCCAGCGCACGCGGTGCAGCCAGGGCTCGGCGGTAATGGCATGGACATTCCATTTATCCTTCAACGACTGGCCTCTGGCAATCCACTGCAGAGTTCCAACTCGGGTCCATCCAGCACCCAGGGCGAAATCGATGGCTCCATCTCCATCGATATCAAAAGGAGCGATACAGACGTTGTCTCGAACCGTTTGGTCTTCCAAAATCACGTGGCCTTGCCAGCTCGGATTTTCATACCAGAGCACGCGGTTCTCGGTAACCGCAATAATGTCCTTTCTCCCATCTCCATTGACATCCGCCACATCTACGGCATAGCAGACTTCGCCCACAGCCGGGTCGATGTCAACGGTTCTAAATCTCGACAAGGGATTCGCTATCCCCACTTCCAGCAGAAAGAAAAGACAAAGAAAGGAAAGAATCCAAGTCTTCATGAAGTTTCGCCGATTGTAACAGATCCTCCCGGCAACCACACGGAAATTCCCGTTCAGGTTTTTCCCCGACTGCTGTTGTAAAATCGAGAGCTGCTATTCCTTACATGCCTCTGAGCAGAGCGCAAGGAAAAACAAAGCGTGTATCACTTAATCCACGACTTGCCCGAATCAGCTCTGGTTCTTGATCTCGGATCCGGGACCGGAAGCTTCTCATACGATGCCACCCGGGCTACGGTCTGTGCCATCGACCTGCTAATGCCCGTGCGTAAACCGGACGGACCTTTCCTGAGAGGCTCGGCCGATGCTCTTCCCTTCCCTGATGAATCGGTAGATGTCGTCATTTGTAACCACACTCTTGAGCATTTCGAGAATGTATCGGCTTCCCTCCGGGAGATCGGGCGAGTGCTGAAACCTGGTGGAGCTCTCTGGGCGGCTGTACCAGACGCTTCAACACTGGATGACCGTCTCTATCGCTATTTGTTCGATGGAGGAGGTCATGTCAATCGATTCTCCTTTGACTCCTTTCGAGACCTTGTTGAAAGTGAAGCAGAGGTGCAGGCTGAATCCTGTAAGAGGCTTTATACGGGTTTTGTTTACCTCAACCCGCCGCACCCGGACAGGCTACCCTTCTATCCGCGGAAAGCAGCCCTTTTAGCCCGAGTACCACCGCGTCTCTTGCGGTCCATCATTCGATGGTTGAATTTCGCCACGCGCTGGTGTGACAGGAAATTGAAACGTAATTGGAGCCTCTACGGCTACGCGTTCAGCTTCAGAAAAGAGGGTAAGGAAAGTGCAGGCTCGATCAAAAGACTGGAAGAAGATCACAACGTTTGCTTTTCCTGTGG
>DATGOF010000718.1:0-6725 GCA_035306285.1 Acidobacteriota bacterium
CACCAGGAACCATTCAGGAGTTTGAATGTCGGCGCCTGCCGTCGCGTCTTCAAATAGGAGTTCGCCTCGATTCCGATAGAGCGTACTGTAATCTGCTGCAAAGTGTGTGGAGTAAATATCCTGTAGGCCGTCGTTGTCATAATCGGCGATATCCACGCCCATCCCCGCCTGGATCATTCCGTCACCACTCAAGGCGACGCCGCTGAAGTAGCCCATCTCCTCAAAAGTTCCGTCACCCTGGTTTAAAAACAGAAAATTTGGACCGAAATCGTTGGCCACGTAAATATCAGTCAGACCGTCGTTGTTCACATCGCCGGTCACCACCCCCAAACCATAACCTTTCTCTCGATCCCACGCTCCACTCTCGCGAGCGGCCGAGGTGAATGTACCATCGCCATTGTTCCGGTAGAACCGGTCCTCTGCACCGGGCAAATCACGAGGGCCGCAGATGGTGGCCTCACCGCGGTAGAGGCAATTGGGCGGAGGCAGGTTCTTAAAGTCGACTTCGACATAATTGCAAACATAAAGATCGAGATGCCCGTCCTGGTTGAAGTCTGCGAATGCGGCCGATGTGCTCCAGGAAGGATCACCCGTTCCGGTCGCTTCAGTGACGTCAGTGAAGGTTCCGTCGCCGTTGTTTCGATAAAAAATGTTGGGCCCGAGGCAGGTCAGATAGATATCCGGGTAGCCGTCGTTGTTGTAATCCCCAATCGCCACACCCATTGCCCAGGCGGGCCCGGTGATCCCGGCTTCCTCGGAGACATCGACAAAAGTGCCGTCGCCTCGATTGCGCAGCAGAACCGAATGCGGATTATCACCAGACAGGTGACGTTCCAGAGTGGAGCCTTGTGTTAGCAGTAGATCCATCCATCCGTCGCCGTCATAGTCGAAAAAGGCGACTCCAGCACCTTTGGCTTCGAAAAGGTATTTCTTGGCAACCTGCGGGCCGTTGATGTGGGAAAAGTCGATGCCCGCTTCTTGAGTAACGAGTCGAAACCTCGGGATCGGATCGTTAGATATGGGAAAAAGAAAATAGGTGCCGAAACAGAGGGCCAGGATCAGAGAAAGGTTGGTTCTGGCGCTCATTCTGGAGAGTCTCCTGAGCCTCTGGCGACACGTGACCGAAGCTGCCTGGCCAGCTCCAATTCCTTTCTTGCTTCATCGGTTCGCCCCAGCTGACGGAGTGTCATGCCCAGGGCATAGCGGGCCTCGAAATAATCCGGGCGGGCTTTGAGGGCCTCGCGGAACGCGCTCTCGGCTCCTTCCAGATCCTCTTTCCCTCTCAAAACGGTTGCAAGATAAAAGTGAGCCTCGGGATAATCGGCTCTTATTTCAGTTGCCTGGCGTAGTTTCGATTCAGCCTTCTCGAAGTCTCCCTGCATCCACATCGTCATTCCCGCTTCATAGGCAGCCGCAGCCAGGGTGGGATCCAGTTGCAGTGCCCTTTCAAAGTAACCGACAGCTTCCTGCAGTCGGTCTTGCTCGCGAACAGCGATTCCCAAGTTGAAAACGATGATCGGATTGTCGGGCTCCAGTTCAATCAATTCACGAAAGATCGATTCGGCTGCTACACCATTTCCTTTTTGAAGGTAGGCCGTTCCAAGGTTGAGATGGCCTTCCCGATAATCCGGATGGGCTCGGACCAGAGCTTGAAACTCAGCGATCGCCCGGTCTACTTCGTCCGATCGCAAGAACGACTGAGCGAGATGGTTCCAGGCCTGCAAGAACGCCGGATCCTTTTCGAGCGCTTTCTTAAACAAAGCCCTTGATTCTTCATATTGTCCCTGCTGTAAGCGTAGTTGTCCGAAGTCGTCATAGACACGCGGCAGTTCCAGTCCATTCTCCAGGGACTTGTGAAAAGCCTGGCCGGCTTCTTCGAGATGATTCAGCTTCCACAGCGAGTGAGCGAGAAAGAAATAAGCTTCATTAGATTCCGGACGCAGACTAATAGCCTTCTCAATGTGCTGCACGGCTTCTTCCCATTTATCCGACCAGTAGAGTGCGATTCCCAAACTTAACTGCGCCTCGGGGGAATTCGGATTGAGAAGAATGGCTTTGCGAAGCTCCCTGGTTGCTGCCCCCCAGTTGCCCTCTTTGCCGAGGGCAAGACCGCGCTCGAGGTGAGCTTGCACCGCTCCGTCCAAGTCAGGAGGAGTCTGGGCTGAGAGAAAGGGAGAAACGAACAAGAGCAGCAGGATACAGGCAATCGATAAATGAACCGGGAATGAAAGAACATCCGAATTCGATTCTGCTAGCTGGATTGATCGAAATCTCATAAGGTGACATCAGGTTCCAAAAGTTGCTCCATTATAACAGTCGCATGTTTCCCGCCGACACTCAGTCGGCTTCCGGACGATGTGACTGTCTTGAATCTTAAGGTGACTTTATGAGTGAGCGATCAGCTTTGAGCTTCAGTACCAGCCGAATCCGAATTTCAGTTGTATTGTGCCTTCTTTGGAGCGTTCTGACGGTGGCACCGAAGGCCGAGGTGAGCACGGTTTCAAGACAGGATCCCGTCTGGCAGCGACTTCGAGCCTACTTGCAGACGGTACCCGTCATCGACACACACGACCATCTTCCCCCTTTCGATCAACTCCCCGGTTATCTGGAAACGGAATGGGGGAAGGGAATGAACCTGGCTTCCATCTGGAGAAACAGCTATTTCACCTGGGTGCACCCGTTGACAGCCTGGCCAGCGGGAGGTCCTTTCGAGGAATGGTGGAGGCAGGCAAAGGACGACTTTGAGAATGCTCGCGCCACAGGAGTGTACCGGTATCAACTACCAGCTTTCAAAGACCTTTACCAGGTAGATTTCGAGACCATAACCGACGAAGAAGCGAGCGCGCTGAATCGGCGTATTTACGAAAGCTACCGGGATAGTCGGTGGATCCGAAAAGTGATCACAGAAGATGCCAACATCGAGCTGATGCTCAACGACCCTTGGTGGGGTTATCTCAATCTGCAGCAGCATTACGACTTTGAAGTCCTCGTGTTGAATGTCAATCCCTTTCTCGATTACTTCGATGCTGAGTCGACTCGAGCGGAGCGTCCCGGTTCGAATGTCGAAGCATTCGCTCAACGGTCAGGTCTTGCAATCTCCAGTCTCGAGACTTTCGTGAGAGTTGTTGAACAGGCTTTCCAGCTGGCTCAATCCCGGGGTGCAGTGGCGATCAAGACGACGATTGCTTACAGGCGCCCTTTAAACTTTCACAGGGTTGATGAAGAGAGCGCGGTCCAGGCCTTTATCGACTTCAGGCAATCACGAAACGGATCGGCCGGTCACATCGTGCAGGATTTTTTAATGTGGAAGATCGCCGGATTGAGTGCAAAGTATCGCTTGCCATTCCAGATCCACACCGGGCTGGGCCTTCTAGAAGGGTCCAATCCTCTCTTGTTGATGGAGCTGATCCGGGATCATCCCGAGACTCAGTTCATCCTGTTTCATGGAGGGTTTCCGTGGATACATGAGTCGGGAGCCGTGGTACTGAGTTCGATGATGAATCGGCATCCTAATGTTTGGCTGGATTCCGTCTGGCTGCCGATCTTGAGTCCGCACGTAACTCGGCGTGCATTGCTGGAGTGGCTGGAAATCATGCCTTCCAACCGCATTATGTGGGGTGCCGACTGCAACCACGCAGAGGGGATTTATGGAGCCGTTCAGACCTTTCGAGACATTCTGGCCGAAGCTCTGACGATCGAAGTTCGACGTTCCGTACTCGATGAGAAAGGTGCGATGAGAATCGGCCGTCAGATCCTGCGTGAGAACGCCCTCGAAGTTTTCCCGGGGCTGAGAAAGAGACTCTGGAAGTAGCCGGACCTAACTCGCGCGAATTATTTTTCAAAATAAATAAATGTTCTAGAAATTCTACTTTCGATCGAGACGAGAGATCGATGAAGGGGCACTAATCCTTATCAACAGTCGAAAAAATATCATATGTTGTGTAATCCGTATCAAATTTGCCAGATAACCTCTACTTTTCTTACTCCAATTAGATCTATAGAAGTCGATCATTCTATTTGACATATGGTAACACCTTATTTAGGTTAGGTTGGCCACTTCTGCCGCTCATCCTGAGACTGGCAGCCGAAGTAGCTTCCAAGAAGGAAAAGTGTCGCCGGTCGTCTGCGAGGGGATATGAAGATCACCGACATCAAGATCGACATTTTAGGGATCGACTTCAGGAACGCGATTATCGTGCGGATTGAGACCGACGAAGGGATCACCGGGATCTCGGAAACGGTTATGAAACGGCGCGACCTGACGATACGACAATCGATTCTGGACTATAAACAATACCTTATCGGTAAAGACCCCACCTCCATCGAGGATCACTGGGAGAAGATGTATCGGGACTCCTTCTGGGTTGGCGGTGCTCTCCAGGCCACGGCCATCAGTGCGATAGATTGTGCGCTGTGGGATATCCTGGCTAAGAAGTGTGGATTGCCCGTCTACAAGATCCTGGGAGGGCCGACCCGAACGAGAATACCTGTCTATTGCCACTGTCCGGCCGGACAAACACCCGAAGAGTTTGCCCGCAACGTGAAAACCTGTATAAAGCGGGGTTACAACGCCATTAAGACGACCCTGCCTCTTTTCTATGGATATCGGAATGGTCAGCCTTCTGGCGGAGCATATTCGGGTACCAACGGTAGCGTCCCGCGAGACTGGAAGGAAACAGAGTTTTTAGATCCGGGCCTCTTCAGGCGGGTACAAGAGTTTTTCATCGCTGCTCGCGAAGCAGGCGGCCCAGAACTTACGCTGGCGCTGGACTGTCACGGCAGGCTGGGACTGAAGGCCGCTATCCGATTGTGTCAAGCCCTGGAAGACCTGGATCTTCTCTTCATCGAAGAACCGGTTCCGCCCGAGAACCTGGAGGTTCTTCAGATCATCCATCGTGCGTCGGCAGTTCCCATTGCCGCAGGAGAGCGGTGGGCTACGATCTACGGCGTTCGACCGTTCCTCGAGAACCAGGCTGTCGATATCCTCCAATGCGATCTTGTCAACGCGGGTGGTATCACGGCTATGAAGCGAATTGCTGCTCTTGCCGAAGCTCACTACGTCAGCATGGCTCCTCACAACCCCAACGGGCCGGTTGCGACCCTCATGAATATGCACTATGCTGCCGCCATCCCGAATTTTCTTATTCTTGAGACGATCGGGTCCGAAACTGACGAGCGCATCTTTTCTGACGTGATGAAGACACCCTTGCGGCGAGAGGGCGGCGAACTCATCCTGCCTTGCTGTATTGAGGGCTTTGGAATTGAGTTGAACGAGGAGTCCTTTAGTCGCTATCCTTTCTATCCGTTCAACGGGTACAGGTAGCCCAGTCTGCCTCGTTATTCTGTGCCCTGGCCAGATTCTGTGCCTTGACCAGATTCCGGAGTGAAATGAGTGTCTACGATAACCGACCAGTTCCATGGCATTTTCCCTGCTGCGCTAACTTTTTTTGACGCGCAAGAACGACTCGATGAAGAAGCAACCGCCTCGCACTGGGAATGGCTCATCAAACAGGGCGTTGACGGGTTGGTCATTGCCGGAACGAGCGGAGAGTTCATCGCTCTCAGTGATGAAGAAAGGCTCCGCCTGTTTCGTCTCGGTCGCCAGGTGGTGACCGGGCGTGTGCCGGTCATCTATGGAGCCGGTCACTACAGTACGTGGCATACTCAGAAGCTCTGCGAACAGGCCGAAGCCGAGGGGGCGGATGCTGTGATCATTATTTTGCCGTATTACCAGCGACCCCCCAAAGATGCCGTTATCCAGCACTACCGAGACGTGAGAAAGGCAACGACCCTCCCGATCATGCTTTACAACAATCCGGCCAACACGGCCTGTGTCGATCTCAGTCCTCGCGATATCGTCCTCCTCGTCGAAGAAGGTGTCCTGCAGATGGTGAAATCCGCTTATGAGACAGTAGTCCCTGTTCACGATCTCCGATATCTGCTCGGCAACAAGATGGCCATCTTTTATGGTTCGTTTCTGGCCGCCTTTGAGGGGTTACTGGCGGGAGCCCATGGCTGGATCAGCGGGATCCTCAATGTCGTACCGGGCCACGCAAGGGAATTGCACAGAGCCGTCACGGTGGACCGCGATCTCCAGCGGGCCACCCGAGCCTGGCACGCGATTCTCCCGCTTGTGCATCTCTATACTCATCGCCAACTGGGTGCGGTGCCCGATCTGGTCATCTATCGATCGATCCTAAAACGATGGGGTCGAAACGGAGGTTTTTCCAGACGCCCTTTCTATCCACTCAGCGCTGAACAGGAGAAAGAACTTCAGGAGTGGATGCAGCGTACAGGCTGGGAGCAACCGGAGCGGTTATTGGAGGAGATCAAGTGAGCCTGCGAGTTGCCATCGTAGGCTATGGAGCGGTAGCCGACGTCCATGCCGACCAACTGAGAACGCACGGCGAGGCCGAAGTTGTTGCTGTCTATGGACCGTCTCGGGCGGAGGCGGAGAGGTTTGCCGTCCGCCACCACGTAAACGCGGCTGCTGATTCACTGGAAGAGGCCCTGTCATTAGCCGATGCGGCAATCATCTGCTCCCCTTCCTCTCTCCACTTCGAACAGGCCACTGCCTGTCTGAACTCAGGCTGTCATACTCTGGTGGAATTGCCGGCTGCCGTCAACGTCGCTCAGATTGATCTTCTGGCTCAACTGGCCGAGAGGCGAAACCGGAGATTAAGCTGCGCGCATACAAGCCGCTTTCTGGTTCCCTTCCAGAAAGT
>DATGOF010000719.1:0-8052 GCA_035306285.1 Acidobacteriota bacterium
AGTCCTTTCTTGCCTGGTCAGATATCCCGGACGCTTTAAAGCTGCCATCTGTCGCTATGGTGTCTCCGACTTAACCGCTCTGACGCGAGAGATTCACAAGTTTGAAGCACGCTACCTGGATTCACTCGTCGGTGACTTGATCAGCAGCCGTCACCTCTACAGGGAGCGTTCGCCGATTTACCTGGCAGATCGTATTCAGGATCCGGTAGCCATCTTCCAGGGAGACGAGGACCGAGTCGTTCCTCGTGGCCAATCGGACATGATTGTGGAATCTCTGCGACGAAGAGGAGTTCCCCACCTGTATGAGGTCTTCACTGGAGAGGGCCACGGCTGGAAAAAGCAATCGACAATCGAAGCCTACTACCGAAAGACTGAGGAGTTCCTGACCCGCCACCTAGCTTCATGAAGTCCTTGCGAGGTGCTGGTCGCGCATCGAGCCGGCAGTCTGAAACCATTCGCTCATCCGATCCCCGAGTTCGAGCGAGCTCAAGTAGCTCCTATCAACCTGCAGGCTGTCGGCAGCATAGCTTTCCAGTGCATGGTCGAAGTAGTTGGCAACATGGACCGCAGTTAAGGCGCTGAAGCCTTTCTCAGCCAACAGGCCCGGCTGGTGATGGAAACCGACGGCTGCAACGAGTTCGCGAGGGAGTCCCCAACGCTCCAGGAGAGAAGCACCTACTTCGGCATGATTGAAACCGAGATACTGCTCTTCCACCAGGTACAACTCGATTTGTTCCTGTCTGGCGAGTTCGTAGAGCGACTGGTAGCGCTCACCCAGGTGAGTAGCCAGAATCAGTTTGCCAACGTCGTGAAGCAAACCAGCGGTAGCCGCCAGTTCGACAAGTCCATTGTCGGCCCCTTCATTGCGAGCGACCTGTCTGGCCAGCCCGGCACAGGACATACTGTGCCTCCAGAGGCCAGCCACAGAGGACATCTCTGGGCGTGAAGGATCGAGCTGAGAGAAAATGTGAGTGACCAGCACACAGTCCCTGACAAGATTCAGACCCAGCAGGGCGACTGCTCGCTCAACGCTGGTCACCTCACGGGATATGCCGAAGTAGGCTGAGTTGACAAGCTGTAGCAGCTTAGGCGTCATTCCCAGGTCTTTGGAGATGATCTGTCCGACTCGCCTGACTGAAACCATTGGAGAACGCAGCTCTCTCACCAGTTCAAGGTAAAGAGAGGGCAGGCTAGGCAAGCTTTTCACCTGATCAATTAATCGATCGACCTTTTTCTTCCTTTCACTTTCCAGAATGCTCATCAATCCCCCTTATCGACCGATCGCATAGATACTTGACGGTTTTTCGGAAGTCGATCCAAACCTGCCTGGCAACCCCCGGCGGCCTTTAAGCCGGAGCGGTACACCTTGCGTGGTTGGTTAGGAAATTGGCGCTCTTACAGAAGCTGGTAGATGGGAGCGTGTTAATATTGGGGCTGTGATTGATGTGCTGATTATCGGTGCCGGCTTTGCCGGTGCCTCGACTGCCTTCCATTTGAGCCGCAACAGTGATCTGTCGGTAATCATCGTGGAGAAGGAAGAACTTCCCGGCTACCACGCATCTGGACGAAATGCATCACTGGTGCTCCAGTCGGTTGCGGAACCAGAGGTTCGCAGATTACTCACCAACAGCCGCCGCCAATATGCAAGGCTGGCTCAAGAGATCGGCTTTAGACCGTGTGGGTCCCTACTCCTGGGAACCGCCCAGGAACTCGAACAGATGCGTGATGATGAAGTGGAATCCTCCATACTCACTCAACAGGAGGTCATTGACCGTGTTCCAATTCTTGACGGCCACTCTTTTTCTTCCGCCCTCTGGACCCCGTCTGACGGGATCATGGATATCGCACGACTGCTCAACTATTACCTGCAGGAAGCCCGAAATCGCGGAACACAAATTCAGTGCAACTGTGGTGTGACCGGAATCGAAGGAAAAGGCCCTTTTCGAGTCCATACCACCACTGGAACCATCGAAGCAGCAGTGGTGGTCAATGCCGCTGGAGCCTGGGCCCGTTCCGTGGCTCGGATGGCTGGGGCCTCTTCACCGACCTTGAACGCGTACAAGCGCCACCTGTTTGTTCTGGATCGTGTCGATTCGATCGACCACGATTGGCCCTTCGTCTGGAGTCTGGATCGAAACTTCTACTTCCGTCCCGAGTCGGGCGGTTTACTCTTCAGTATTTGTGATGAGGAACTGGAAACGGAAAACTTTGAGGAAAGCATTTCAGACGGAATTTCCGAGCGACTGGCTGAGTTGATCTTGAGCGAGCTTCCGCTTCTTCATAACACCGTCCAGAGACAAGTGTGGTCCTGCTTTCGCACAAAAACAGCGGACGGCCTATTTCAGATTGGTCCCGACCCCCTGCTGGAATCCTTTTACTGGGTGGCCGGTCTGGGTGGACATGGGATGGGAAGCAGCTGGGAGGTGGGACGAAAGGCTGCTGAGGCGATCCTGGCTCGCACTCCGGCAAATTAAATGCTTCCTTGAAAGACAGGCCTCCAAGTTGATACAGAAATGCTTCTTCCGCTATCATCTCGGCGATGCAGCGTGACAATTCTCATTCGGTCAGCGAAAGGATCAAACAGTTTCGCGCCAGAGGGTTCAAGATCACTCCTCAACGGGCCGGTATTTTGAGCCTGATGGTCGAGTCGGGACGTCACTGGACTGCAGAAGAAGTGTTTCAGGCGCTTCGGAACGACTACCCGATGATTTCAAGAACCACGGTTTACCGGAACCTCGAGAGCCTTGTATCTGAAGGGCTTCTGACCAGACTCCAGCATGCCAATAGGGCCGTGTTATATGATCCCAATCTGGACCAGCACCATCATTTTTTCTGCCTTGGGTGCGGTGCTATCGTCGATGTTTACCTAGACCGTATCGATTACGAGATCGATGCCAGCCGAACTGAAGTTCTGCCCTCCAAGGTTCTAAGGCCGGAGCTTCAGCTACACGGCCTGTGTGAGAGCTGCTCCGCCGGGAAAGGGTAAGCTCTATTCCTCAGATACCCTGGGAAGATCTTGAGTCTTCTTCTCTTCTCGTTTCTCTTCTCGCTTTTCTTCTCGTTTTTCTTCTCGGGGACGTTTTCGAATCTTTTCTGCGACGTCGCCGGAATCCTCAGATAAGTCTATCCGCTTGCCTCCAGAGGAACGCTCATCCTGTGGCGGGGTGGGATAGGCGATTCTTTGATGTGCACTGCTTCGAAGAATGTGGGTCAGCACATCGATTATCTTCTTCAATTCCCCAATCGTGAGGTTCGAACGATCGAGTTCACCCTGTTCCAGCTTCCTCCGAGCGATCGTTTCTACCAGTTGGCGGATGGTTTCTTCATCTCGATTTTCGGCAACCCGAAAGGCAGCTTCTACGGAATCCACGATCATGACGATGGCCGTTTCCTTACTCGAAGGCCTTGGTCCCGGATACTTGAAAATCTTTTCAGATTTAATTCCCGAGTCCAATTTTTTCGATTTGAAGTAAAAGTAATCGATCGTCGAAGTACCGTGATGCTCGGGAATGAAATCAATAACGGCTGAAGGCAAACCGATCTTGCGGGCCAGTTTTACTCCTAGAATGACATGTGACCGTACCACTGCGGCTGAAGCGACGGGACCTAGTTCATCGTGGGGATTAACTCCTCCCTGCTGATTTTCGATGAAGAACTGTGGATTGAACATTTTTCCGATGTCGTGATAGTAGGCACCCACTCGAACCAACAGACCGTTGGCACCAATCTCGTTGGCAACTGCCTCAGAGATATTGGCAACCACCATACTATGCTGGTAGGTTCCAGGCGCCCTGAAAAAGAAATCCTTTAGCACCGGTGCATTCAGATCCAACAGCTCCATTAACCGGAAAGGCGATGCAAAATCGAAAATCATTTCCAGGACAGGGAGTACGATCAATACCAGCAATCCGGAGATGATTCCATTACTGAAGCTGGCAATTAGATCAGGGTCCATTAGTGATACAGCTTCTTGCGCGACAAGACGATAGCAGACGAAAACCAGGACCATGATCGATCCGACCAACAGGGCTGCAAACATCAATTCGCTGCGCTTACGGGCTCGTTTGACGCGGCCGCCACTCACCAATCCGCCTGCCAGCAGCACCAGGAAGGTGGAGTAATCGATCCTCGAATCAAGGAGAATCACAATTACCGTGATCAGCATGATCAGCGGGACAATTCGGCGGTTGACCAGTATCGTGATGAGCATCCCGGCCAGAGGCAACGGGATCAAATAGGGGGAGAAGAGATCATAGAAAAGGGCCATCTTGGCGCACGCCAGCATGGTCAGGATACCGGCATAGATGAGAATCAAATATTTGTTTTTGTCGGTAGCCGTCGGATAAAGAATGTTGATGTGGTAGAGGAGTATAAAAAAGAAGATAGTTAGTAACAGGATAACTCCCGCTACACGCTTCCCCCCCACACCACCACGACTTTCCAGAGCCGTTTGAATTAATTGCCGGTCCCAGTAGGTGACTTCTTCGCCTCTCTCGACAAGTGTTTCCCTCCGTTCTACAGTTCGTCCCTGAATCTGAAATTCAGTCGGAGCCTTGTAGGAATACCAGTAT
Source organism: Acidobacteriota bacterium (assembly GCA_035306285.1). GTDB lineage: Bacteria > Acidobacteriota > UBA6911 > RPQK01 > JAPXNP01 > DATGOF01. Next base: position 4,572 of record DATGOF010000719.1, read on the forward strand.
CGATTTCCTACTTCAGGGAGAGGGTAGGGAACGATTAAGTTCTCCATGAAAAGAATAAAGAAGGAGGCCAGAATAACGAACGACGTCAAGATGTAGGCCAAATAGGGAATTCCTAACAAGACCGGACGAACCGGGCGAGCCTCCTCATCTCTCAGCTTTTGTATGTCTTTTAGGCTTGTTTTCTGAAGTTCTTCAATCTCGTCACTGGCAGAACGAAGGCGCTGCTCCTGGCGGAGACGAATGAGTCCGAGCATAAGCCCGAAGAGAGCAACTACGATTAGTATTGTGAGAGCGTAAGAAGAAATGCTCGTCATGAAATATAAAGGTCAATTCTAGCAGAAGCTTAGCGCCCAATCCTGAGGCATGGAGCTATTGAGGAAGAATCGGGCTTATCTATTACACGCACTACGGCGCTTTCATCACTTGAAGGCACAAGAATTCGGCATCCCCGAGTTGAGTCTTGACACTGAGGCGCAGAGGGGGGCCCGGCTTCGCCTAGATGCGAGAAACGCGATTGACGTTTCCCATCAGGATCTCAATCGCGACACGGTCGCCAGGGGCCGGCTGATCGTAAATTAAATTATCGCTGACCCGGGCCCTGCGGCAGGAATCAGGTGGATCCCCCTTCAGAGAAAACTCGATCTCGTAGAAACGAGCTCCATGAATCTCAAAAGGACGGACTCCTTTGAGTACGGCCTCAACCTGACTTTGAAAGAAGTTAATCTCGTCCAAACCAGCTCCTCACCCGGTCATCAATCGACGTTTCGACTCAGTCTGGTGCGCTGCCTTCGCCAGGGGAAGCCCCACCCTGAACTTGCTTCCTCCACTCTCATTATCCTCCACCCACAGACTTCCATCATGAGCCTGCACAATACTTCTGGCGATGGTCAAACCAAGCCCCGTCCCCTGCCCGCTCAGCTTCTTGCCCTGGCGGACTTCATGAAACTTCTCGAAGATTCTTTCCTTGTGAGCGTCGGGGACGCCGGGACCTTGATCGATAACCGAAACGATGCACATTAACTCATGGTTATACCTGAGGTTATCGCCTGCCCACCGCGGCAACGAGGCAGGAACCTCGGCGCAAATGTCGACCTGAATCCGAATCTTCCCATCAGGTGGAGAAAAGTTGACCGCATTAGCCACGAGGTTGCCAAATACTTGAATCAGGCGCTCTTCGTCACAACGGACCGGCACCGGCTCCGAAGGATATACTCGCTCGACGGACAGGTTCTTCTCCCGATAGAGCCCCTCATATTCCTCTAAGACGCGATTTAGCAAGGGCAACAGATTGGTAACTTCAAAATCGTAATTCATCGCCCCGGCTTCGAGAGTCGAAAGATCGAGGATGTTGCTGATCATGGCGGAGAGCCGGCGGGCACTTCGTAAATTCAAACTCAGAAGTCGCCGCTGCTTCTCATTCAGCTCACCTGGAATCTCCTCCAGCAATAGATTGATGGTCTCAACCATAGAGGCAAGTGGGGCCTTTAGTTCATGGGAAACATGGGATACGAAGTCCTTTTTAAGTCCGTCCAGTTCTTCCAGACGTTTTGCCATCGCGTTGAAGTTTCGGGCCACTTCAGCGATCTCTTCGTCGCCCTCCTCGTCGACATGGTAAGAAAAGTTTCCTCTCGCGATGTTTCGAGTGGCAGCGATCAACTGCTTGAAAGGGCCTGAGATGGACCTTACAACCAGGACACACACCAGAAAGCTGAGCACGACTGCTGTGGCAGCGGCTCCCCAGGAAACATACTCAGCTCGTTCACTCATCCGTCGTGAACGGGTCACTCGATCAGAGACTGTCCTGCGGCTCTCTTCAATAATCCGATTTAAATGGTAATGTGCCTGCCCGAATAACGGCATCAACGTCTGATTCCATTCCGGCACGAGCGAAAAATCACCAGTCCGATAGGTTTCTTCAACAAGAAGAAGACCTTCGGTCAGTCGATCCCAGGTAAACATGAGAGCGTCCACCTGTTCTCTTTCCGGCTGAGAGAGGTTGAGGTTGGAGAGACTAAGAACCCTTCGCTGGATGTCGGTCCGCATCTGTCGCAAAGAGGCCCCGTACTGGGCGTCCCGCAGGGCCAGGAATTTCTGAGTGAATTCCTCGAGCTCAGCCAGGGCCCTCTCCACGTTCAGGGCTTCTCCCGTGGCTCTGAGGTCGATGCGGGCAAGTTGCTGGTTAACCAGACGCATGTGATGGATCAGCGATATCTGATAAAGCTGAATGGCCAGCATGAGAACGATAAGGATCAGATATCCCGCGCCGATCCTGGTCACGATCTTCATGACTTCTTCTGATATTCCTTCAGCTTATTCCGGATCGTCTTTACGTCCAAGCCCAGCTGTCGAGCTGCTTCCGCCTTGTTGTTGCCGGTTCTCTCCAGGGTCTTCAGTATCAATTGCTTTTCAGCTTCAGCGGCTGAGATCCCGACCGGCAAAATGAGCTTCTGACTCGAGTCTTCGTCCGACTCACGAATATACGGGGGGAGATGTTTCGGCTCCAGCCACTCTTCCTTAGCCAGAACGACCGCACGTTCGATAACGTTACGGAGTTCTCGGACATTCCCTGGCCAATTGTAACTCCTGAGCAGATCCAGAGTTTCGTCTCGTGCTCCTTCGACCTGGGTACCATGTTTTTCATTAAACTCGCTGACAAAATGCTGAACTAGTATCGGTATATCAGAAACTCGCTGACGAAGGGGAGGAATATCGAGATTGAACACATTCAGACGGTAGAAGAGGTCTTCTCTGAGTCTTCCGTCGGCGATGGCCTCCTTGGGTGATCGATTCGTGGCTGATAAGACCCTCACATCGACCTGAAACTCCTGCCTGCCGCCCAACCTGCGAACCCTTCCATCTTCGAGTACGCGAAGCAACTTTGGCTGGAGTGCTATTGGCATTTCGCCAATTTCATCCAGGAACAGGGTTCCGCCATTGGCCAGCTCGAAACAACCCTCACGAGAACGCACGGCGCCGGTGAAGGCGCCCTTCTCATGGCCAAATATCTCGCTTTCCATCAGGTCGTGGGGAATAGCTGAAGCGTTGATTGCAATAAATGGCCCATCAGCTCGGGCGCTGAGTTCGTGCAGGCTGCGCGCTGCCAGTTCCTTGCCGGTTCCGCTCTCGCCGGTGATCAAAACTGATGCGTCAGTATTGGCCAGGTCCTTGATCATCGAATAGACCTGCTTCATCGCTGGGCTGGTACCGATAAAAGGGCCGAAACCTGAGCCTTTCTTGATTTTCGAAACCAGTTTTCGCGAATCCTTGCGTAACTTGATTTCTTCTTCGACAGCTTCAATTACGCTGCGGAGTTTCGGGTAATCCAGAGGTTTGGTGACGAAGTCTTTAGCACCCTCTTTCATCGCTTCGACTGCCATATCGACGCTGCCGTGCGCAGTCATCAGGATCACGGGGCGCGTCGGATCCCCCTCCTTCAAAAGTCGGAGGAGATCGAGGCCATCAATCTCCGGCATTACGACGT
>DATGOF010000720.1:0-5581 GCA_035306285.1 Acidobacteriota bacterium
ACCTGATCATTCCTGCTGCGGCCCGTGTGAATGCGACGTCCCGCCTCACCAATGAGCTCCTGGAGACGGTATTCGATATTCATGTGAATATCTTCCAACTCGTCGCGATAAGGAAAACGCCCCTCCCGAATCTCTTCTTCGATCTGATCCAAACCTTTCAGAATCAGTTCGAGATCTTCTTGCGACAGAATCCCCTGTGCCGCCAGCATCTTGACGTGGGCCCGGCTTCCCACTAGGTCCTGGGGAGCGAGCCGGCGGTCAAAATGGACGGAGCGGGTATAGCGCTGGACCAGTGGAGCGACCCCTCTTGCGAAGCGCCCTGCCCACAAGGGCTTGCCGGGCTGTGGCTCTTCCCGCTCTTTCGGTTGATCAGTCGTCTGGCGATCGGTCATTGTTTTGCGGCCTCGACCGGTCTTCGCTCTCGTAGAGCTGAAATCTTCAAGCGAAGGCCCTGTAATCGTATGAAGCCTTCGGCATCACTTTGGCTGTAAACCTCGTCTTCCTCGAATGTGGCATAGGAGGGATCATATAGACTAAAGGGCGACCGCCGTCCTCGGATAACGCAGTTACCCTTATAGAGCTCCACCCGCACGTCCCCGGTCACGTGGGCCTGGGACGACTGAATCGCCTTCAGCAACAATTCCATCTCAGGCGTAAACCAGAAGCCGTAATAGATCAACTCGGCTATTTTGGGAATCCATCCGTCTTTCATGTGCTGGACTTCCCGATCCAGTGTCAGCGACTCGAGCGCCCTGTGCGCCCGGTGCAAAACCGTAACTCCAGGGGTTTCGTATACGCCTCTCGATTTCATCCCGACCATGCGGTTTTCGACCAGATCTACGCGACCAACCCCGTTAGCGCCCGCAACCCTGTTGAGCTCTTCCAGCAGTTCAACCGCGCCCATTCTTTTGCCTTGCAGTGCAACAGGAATGCCTTCTTCGAAAGATACGGTTATTTCGGTGGGCTGATCGGGAGCCTGTTTCGGCGACACGGTCTTCTGAAAGATCTCGTCCGGCGGGGCAGCCCACGGATCCTCGAGAATGCCTCCCTCATAAGAGGTATGCATAATGTTGGCGTCGATACTGTAGGGCTTTTCTTCCGTAGAAGTGATAGGAATTCCGTTTTCACGGGCATAACGAATCAGGTCGCTTCTGCCTCCGAATTCCCAATACCGCCAGGGAGCAAGAATCTTCAGTTGCGGTGCGAGGGCATGAAACGTTAGCTCAAAACGAACCTGGTCGTTCCCCTTCCCAGTTGCTCCATGACTGACGCAGTCGGCCCCCCATTCCTCGGCTATGCGGGCCTGCTCCCGGGCGATCACGGGCCGTGCCAGCGAAGTCCCCATCAAATATTCCCCTTCATAGATGGCATGAGCCTTCACAGCGGGAAACACAAATTCTTCGACAAATTCCTTCCGTAGATCCGCTACATGGACTTCATCTGCACCAGTCTGCCTCGCCTTCTCCGCCACCGCCTCCAGATCTTCACCCTGTCCGACGTCAGCCACATAGGCTAGGACCGGACACTGATACTTCTTCTTCAGCCAGTGCAACATGACCGAGGTATCCAACCCACCCGAGTAGGCCAGAACGATCTTCTTTATGCTTCCTTGATTCGTCGCCATAATTCGTTTCTTACCTCTTTCGCGTTGTATTCTTCGGAAACAATCACGAGCAAGGTGTCCTCACCGGCTACCGTGCCCAGAATTGCACTCAAATTCATTGCGTCCACTCGATAAGCTACAGCCGGAGCCATCCCTGGCTCGGTTTTCAACACAATCAAATTACCACTGGCCTCACAACTCAAGACGGAGGATCCTCCGGGAGGAGCGGATGTATATTTATACGAACCATCCCGAGTGACAGTTTTCACCACGCCCAGTTCCTTCAGGTCCCTAGATAAGGTTGCCTGCGTTACACCAAAGCCAAAATCCCTCAATCTTTTTCTCAGCTTTTCCTGGCTGGACAGCACTTCACGGTTGAGCAGATTGATGATTGCACGATGCCTTCGTTCTTTCTCCATAAGACAATAAAATAGTGAATAAGTATACAGGACTCAGGCAGTCGTTCCAAACTCAACGACGGCACGCGGGTATTAGAATCAGCTCGAGTCTCGGGAGAACACGTCGGTAGTCACTCTGGAGAATTTATCAGGCCACGTTTCGAAAATGACGGTACAGGGTGTCTCGTTGAGCCGGTATAAAGCCGGCTCGTTCAATCAGCCGAATCAAATCTTGCTGCGTTGCTGAATAGTTCGCACCTGCAGTACTGATCACGTTTTCTTCAATCATGATGCTGCCGACATCATTAGCCCCCATGTGGAGGGCAACCTGCGCGACTTGCAGCCCCTGTGTTAACCAGGAAACCTGGATGTTCGTTACGTTATCGAGATAAATCCGGGATACGGCCAGCAGAAGCAGGTATTCGACCGGTTCCACGCTTTCCCTGATTGTCTGGGCCATCTCGGTCCCTTCCAGCTGAACGTTCCAGGGAATAAAGGCAACAAAACCGCCCGTCTCGTCCTGCAAACGCCGAATTCGCTCCAGGTGCTCGATACGCTCTTCAAGCGTCTCTCCTGCGCCTATCATCATTGTGGCCGTGGTCAATAATCCCTCTTCGTGGGCCAGCCGCATAACCTCGATCCACTCATCGGCCGAACACTTTCCGGGACTAATTTGCTTTCGCATCCGATCGGTCAGAATCTCCGCTCCGCCACCGGGAATCGAGTCGAGACCAGCCTCTCTCAACCGCCAGATCGTCTCTCTCAAACTGATCTTGCTCAACTTGGCGATCACCACGATTTCTGCGGGGGAGAAGCAATGGAGATGAATTCGATAACGAGAGCGTATTGAACGAAGCAGGTCTTCGTAGTAGTCGATTTTCAGGTCAGGATGCATTCCTCCTTGCAGGAGAATGCCCGTGCCTCCCACAGCCAGCGCCTCCTCTATCTTCTTAAAGATTTCTTCGTGAGAAAGAACATAGCCTTCATGGTGACGAGGCTTGCGGTAGAAATTACAGAATGTGCAGCGAGCGACACACACATTCGTATAATTGATATTTCTATCGATCAAGAATGAGACGATTCGCCTAGGATGTTTTCTTCTTCGAACAGCATCAGCCACCTGGGCGATTCGAGCAAGGTCCCGTGACTGCAGCAGTGTCAGCCCTTCCTCGGGGGAGATCCGATCGCCCCTCACCGCTTTCTCAAGTATCTCCTTTAGCGAAACCATCGGCGAGTCATTGTAGGCGAGATCGCCTTCTCAGTACAAGTTAGGGAAACCCTGCGACGGCCAGGACTGCAATCAAAAGATCGGCGTTTTCGGCTGACATTCACCCAGCAGTGGTCGCAGCTCGTTCGAAAGGAATCCGAAGTCCTTCCAGCTCGAGCAGCTTTTCCTTTAGCTCAAGACCAGCCGCAAAACCAGTTAGCCGGCCGGAACTCCCAATCACTCGATGACAAGGCACGAGTATCACGACGGGATTCTGCCCGACGGCTCTACCGACAGCTCGACTTCCGTGGGCCCGCTTCAACTCGTCCGCAATCTCTTTATAGCTTACCGTCTTACCGTATGGAATCGTCCTGAGGCGTCGCCAAACCGCCTTCTGAAAATCCGTGCCGTCCAGGTGCAGGGGTAGCGAAAAGGAACGACGGATGCCATCACAATACTCGAGTAATTCCTCCTGAAGCTGTCGTGAAAGTGGGTGCTCTCCAGCACTGCTCGAATTTGCCGGCAAAAAGTCACTGGGTCTTGTTTGCGCCGCCTGAGTGCCTGTAAACGAGAGACGATAGACGCCGAGCTCTGTGATCACTGCCTCCATACTCCCGAGTGGCGTTTGAAATGAGAAGCTTATTCTCTCCATAGAAGTATGTTACCAGTCTGTGGTGATAGTCTTCGTGACCAGCGCGAAAGGATGCGGACTCGCTGAGTGGGACACCAGAGGAGCCGATGCAATGTGGACAGCCGCTACACTCGTGAAGAGAACGAAAATGTATTGTTTCCTTGTTTTTTGCAAGAAGGTGGATTGCCAGCAGAGGGGGAGCAAGGTACGGTAAAGAAGGAGGTTGAGTACCGACTCAGAATTTGTAACTACAGGATACTTCAGCCGAAACGACAACAACAGCAGAACCCGTGACGACATTAATTGAGGCAGCTTGCGGTCGGCACACAATGCTGCAGCCATCGTATTGAGGAGCAGACCTATGTTTTCCAGAATCCTTGTCCCCCTGGATGGAACTGATGTTTCCGAAGAGATTCTTCCTACTGTTTCGCTTCTGGCAAACAAGCTAAAAGCCCAACTCTTACTCCTCTCTGTAATCGATTGCCGGGCGCTAGATCCCAGAGAGGGTGCCGATGAGTGTGGAGCCTGGGAGGCTCACAGCAGGGAGAGGCTGCAACAACTTGTCTCTCGCCTCAAGGAAGACGGCTGCGATGCCAGTGCTCTCATACTCCAGGGAATACCTCAGGAGGAGATCGTTCGAACTGCAGAAAGGGAAGATTGTGACCTGATCGCAATGCTTTCGCACGGCCGTAACGTTGTTGGCTGGGCACTGCTGGGGAGTGTCGCCTACAATGTCGTCCATCTCTCCAGCGTCCCGGTTTTCATGTTGACTCCGAAGAAGGCACAGGAATTTCCCCGAATCTTTGAGGAAAGTCTGATACGAATTGTGGCTCCTCTGGATGGAACAAAAGCAGCAGAGAGTTCCCTCCCATATGCTGAGAACCTGACCCGCAATCTGGAGGGCAAATTGACGCTGGTACGGGTCGTTTCTCTGTCTCGACCATCTCTACCAGGCCCTCTTGCGAAACTATTCGAAAAGCGTGATCAAAGGATGACGGATAGGGCTGAGCGGTATCTGGAACAGCTTGAGAGTGACCTGAAGGCCAAGGGGTTCTCGGTTGAGCGACACGTCCTAGAAGGTTCTGCCGTTCCGGAGTTGGTCCGCTTTCTGAGTGAGCTTCCCAATTCAATCACTGTCCTATGCACGCGGACAAGTGATGCATACATACCCTACGTACTGGGGAGCACCAGTCTTTCGCTGCTGGGCGCGAGCGGCGGTCCCTTCCTTTTAATTCCTCATGTTCGTGAGCTGTGGCGAGTGTAGGAGCTTGCAATAGGCGGAAAAGCTTCTCGATAATGGAAAGATGCTCGGAACTAAAGCCACTCTCCGCATCTCACAAGAACTTTCCATCCTTACACTGGTCTTTTTGATGGGAACCCTATCCTCATTGACGGCTCAAACCTTTCAGGCTCGAACCATTGAGATCGATGGCCAGCGTTTTATTTATCGAGTGTACGTCCCTGCTGACTGGTCAGCAGATCGCCAGTGGCCGGTCATTCTTTTTCTTCACGGCGCTGGAGAAAGAGGCAAGGACGGAATCGAGCAGACTACGGTCGGCCTGGGTCCGCAGATACTTCAAAATCCTTCCCGGTTTCCGGCGATTGTGGTGATGCCTCAGTGCCGGACCGGCGTTTTTTGGAACGATCCTTTAATGGAGAAAGTGGCTCTGGGGTCATTGCAACAGGCTACGGAAGAATTCAATGGAGATCCCCGGCGGACCTATCTGATGGGGCTATCGATG
>DATGOF010000721.1:0-5730 GCA_035306285.1 Acidobacteriota bacterium
AAATGGCGGCTGCCAGGGAGAGAGCGATATTCTTGTCGCCAACCGCCACCAGCCACGCCGGCGGAGTACCGGCGGAATCCCACACGGTCAGTAGGGAGATCAAGAAAACCGGAAGCAGGATCGGAAGGACTGAGGCCCAGAGCGGGGGAAGCTCGGCATCCTCCCGGCGCGAAAACTTTAGAAGCTTCTCCATCTCAGCCCCGGTCTCCCGCAATGGGATATCCCATCTCCGGTCAGCCCATCCAGCGAACAAATATCCACTGGCTGAACAGCAGAGCCCTATAATCGTACCCGCGATTATCATCAGGCCGAGATCCACACCGAGTTCCCCGGCGACAAACAATGGACCTGGAGTCGGTGGCACCAGGGAATGCGCCATGGTTCCACCGGCTACAATGGTGAGGATGTAGTAGAGATAGTGTCGTCCAGTCCGAAGGTGCAGGGCCTTTCCCAGTGGGATCATCAGGTAAAAGACGGTATCAAAGAAGACCGGAATTCCCAGAAAGAAGGCAGTGACCATCAGACCCAGAGGCGCCCTTTTTTCACCTATCCAGTAAACGGTTCTCCTGACGATCCGGTCTGCGGCACCACTTTCCAGCAGAGACATGCCAATGATCGATGCCATCGCTATCATAATGCCGATCTGGCCGACCGTGCGCCCGAAACCTTCCGCCACTCGTCCCCCCACTGCTTCTTGAGAAAGACGAAAGGCGGCCTCGGCTGAAAGCCCAATCCTGAGAGCATGGGTTTCGATGGTTTCGGGTGATGTGAGAAACGCGACCAAAAAGGCTCCGAGCAGCAGAGCAAGGAATGCGTGCAGGCGGAGCAACAGAATGCCGCCCACAACTACGACCATGCCGAATAAAAGCATCAGGAAGGGATTCACGGCACGACATTGTCTGGGCCGGGATCGGCCGCGTCAAGGCTCTCACCCCGAAAAAGACCCGTAGCCAATTGACGTTGCTCCCATGGCTCCCAGAGTGGGCGGGATAAGCGGCTCGCAGCTCGCAAGATCTCACGGTTGCTGAGTGAAGTGACTCCCTTTAGGAAGTGCGGGATTGTCTCGATATGGCGAATCGTGGATACTTAACCTGCTGTGCCCTGGGTAGACGCTCTTTTACCAGCTCCGGGGACAACCTTGTACGTATCTACGGGAGGAGAAACATGCTTCAGGAATTCAAAGAGTTCGCGCTTCGGGGCAACGCGGTCGACATGGCTGTGGGTATCATCATTGGGGCCGCCTTTGGCGCCATTGTTCAGTCAATCGTGAACGATCTGGTGATGCCTCCCCTGGGTCTTCTTCTGGGTAACGCAGATTTCACTGATCTGTTTCTGGTATTACAGTCGGGAGACCCGGCAGGGCCCTATCCGACCCTGGCCGCTGCCAAGGAAGCCGGAGCTGTGACACTCAACTATGGTCTGTTTATTAATACCATCGTCAGCTTCTTGATCATCTCCTTCTCGATTTTTCTGGTCATCAGGCAGATGAATCGGCTCCAGCGGAGCAAAGCCGATGAGACTCCAGCCCCTACCACCAAGAACTGTCCGGAATGTTTGTCGGAGATTCCGATTGGCGCTAAGAGGTGCGCTCACTGCACGACTGTGCTGGAATAAAGTACAGCTTGATTGTTAATTCCCGTGTGTCTCGGCGGGCTCATCACAGTCAACGCAGTTGAGTGTCCAGCCCAGCCTGCGTTCTCTTTCTTCCGGGTCCAGCACCCAGGCCCGGTTGAAAAACGGCGGGATGTGACGCAGGTGATGGGTGTGGCCACAATCGAGGTCGGCTACCCAGTGGCCTTCCTCATCCTTGTGGTAGCCGACAATTTTACGCTCCAAGTTAAAAAAATAACCTCCACAGCTGGGCTACCGTAAAGGTTACCAGAAAGCCGAGGCCGAGAGGGAGGATACCGGCAATGGCAGTCCAACCTGCACTCCCAGTTTCTCGATAAATCGTGTACAGAGTCGTGCTGCAGGGATTGTGAATCAGGCTAAACAGCATTAGATTGACGGCAGTTAGCAATGTCCAGCCTCCTGCCTGCAATACATTCATCAATTCCGCTTCACTGCTCGGCTCGTAAAGAACACCGGCTCCTGCACCGATGTCGGTCAATCCCGCAGTTGTGACGGTTAACATCACGATGGTGGGAATCACAATTTCATTGGCAGGAATAGCGATAATGTAGGCCAGCAGTATCACCCCGTTCAAACCGAGAAGAATTCCTAACGGATCCAGCCACTCAACCATCGAGGCCGCCAATGGCCGACCGCCGGCTCTTATATTTCCCAGCAGCCATATCACCGCTCCAGCCGGGAGCGCGAAGACGACGGCTCTCCAGAGGACAAAGATGGTGCGATCGATGAGCGAGGTATAAAGCGTCTGTAGTAATCGCGGAGGCCGGTAGGGAGGTAGTTCCAGGGCGAACGTCGAGGGCTCCCCGCGAAGCAAAGTTCGTGTGAGAAGCCAGGACACTAGGAAGGTTAGGAATACGCCCAACAGAGCCACCGAAACCACTGCCAGAGCAGAAACCAACCCGGCGAGATAAGCTGGTGCGAGGGCCCCAATGAAAAGAACCGCCACAATGATTTGAGTCGGCCAGCGGCCATTACAGAGAGAGAAATTGTTGGTCAGGATCGCAACCAGCCGTTCACGGGGGCTATCAATAATCCTGGTGGCAACGACACCTGCCGCGTTGCATCCGAAACCCATCGTCATCGTTAGAGCCTGTTTGCCGTGAGCTCCCACTCGTCGAAACAAATGGTCTAGATTGAACGCAACGCGAGGCAAATACCCGAAGTCTTCCAGCAGTGTGAAAAGAGGGAAGAATATTGCCATCGGCGGGAGCATGACGCTGACAACCCAGGCAGTAGCCAGGTACATCCCATCCAACGTTAATCCATCGATCCACCAGGGTATACCCATCCAGGCAAAAGCCTGCTTGAGCAATGGATGTATCTGGTCGATCAGCAAGATCGAAAGCAATGAGGAAGGATAATTCGCACCGGAAACTGTGATCCAAAAAACCAGCATCAGGAGCAGCAGCATGATCGGAAAACCCCATCGCCGACTGGTCAATAAGCGGTCCAGCCGCCGTGAGAATTCATGCGCTCGGCTCCCCTTCCCGTGCCTGACCACCGCTGCAGTGATCCGAGCAGCGTCCGCATAAATCGATTGCACCAGTTCTTCCTGGAATTCCTCTCCAATCTCCCACCGCAATCTCTCGACAAGTTCGAGCAGCTCCTCTGTCTTCTTCCTTAACTCCGGAGTGCTGCGGTCGAAAGGGATCGCCTGGCTCCTATCAGGTTCTCTCTTGAATAGAGGAAGTTCGGCACGAGCAACTGATTCCTCAATCCTTCTGTCCCCATCCAGCAGCCTTAAAGCAACCCACCGGAGGTTTGGCTGTTCTGGAAAGATTTCTTCAAGCCGTTCGACGGTCTGCTCGACTGCCTTTTCCAGGCGCGCAGACTGGTTCTTGAAACGGTGAGGGTGGCAGGTGAAAGCTCCCGTGGCGACATCGTCGACGGCCTTTAGCAGGTCTGTCAGGCCGGTCTTAAAACGGGCCGAAACTGGGATTACCGGTACCCCGAGTTTTCGTGCCAGCTTCTTATGATCAATGGAGATGTTGTAACGGCGTGCCTCGTCCATCAGGTTAAGGCACACGACGACGCGGTGGGTGATCTCCAGGATTTGCAGGACAAGATTTAGATTCCGTTCCAAGCGGGTGGAATCGAGGACAACAACGGTTACATCGGGCTGGCCGAACAAAATGAAATCACGGGCGATTTCCTCGTCCTGGCTGGTGGAGAGCAGGGAGTATGTTCCGGGAAGATCGATGAGCTTATAGATGTGCCCGGAAAACTGGAAGTTTCCCTCTGCTCGAGTAACCGTTTTACCCGGCCAGTTTCCAGTGTGTTGTCTGAGCCCGGTAAGCGCGTTGAACACCGTGCTTTTCCCCGTGTTCGGATTACCGGCCAGAGCTACAACAAAATCAGCAGTTTGCGTGTCGATACCCAGTTGGGTAAGGTGTTGCACCCTGGCAGGGCATCCTGAACAATTCACTGCAGGCATTGCACTCACGCTGCAACCTCCTTGACTGCTTCCACGAAAATTTGATCTGCTTGTTCTCTCCTCAGGGCCACCAGCGTCCCTTTGACTTCATAAGCGATAGTGTGGCTACCGGGATTTTCAAAGGCGACTTGAACAATGCTTCCGGGCAACAGGCCAAGGTCCATGAATCGCCGCCGCTCCAGTCCGCGGTAGGCTTTCGATACCAAAACGATCTTGCCTGCTTCTCCAGGAAGCAATTCGGAAAGCCTCCTTGCCTGCGAGAGATCAATTACCTCTTCGCGGGGAATCTTCACGACAAAAAGGTTGGACGCTGCTTCCACATCAAGCGAACGGACCGCACTCTCTGCGATGAAGCGGATCATCTCGGAACTCTTGTCCAGAATTTTCACCTGCATTCCGGCGAAAAGATTCTCTTTCGCAATCCGTTCGAAGACTTCTTCTGGTTCATCCTCGATATGTATAATGCGCCCCCATTGATCCACTTCCAGTTCTGGAAGCGGAACCCCCTTTCTCGAGAAGAGCCGTCCCGTTCGGGTCGGAATCGGATCACCATGTGGATCGTGGGTGGGGTGTCCGAGTGTGGCAGAGAGAGCTTCGACTTGCTCTGGGTCAAGATGATGCTCCCATTCTTCTGCACGGGTGTGCCATTCCGTTTCAGAAACGGCCGTCTGATCGGCCAGGTGGAGTTCAGCCAGTCGGTGTGCTCGTATAATCCGCAGTGCATCTGACGTTCCCGACGGGGTCAGTGACAGTAGTCCTGTTTGCTCGACGACCCAGCCCCGCCTTTTCAGTTCCGCAAGGCAGTTATTGATCTCCTCTTCGGAAAGGGGCAGGGCCGCCTTCAATTCGGCGACTGTAGAAGTACGATTTTCTCGAGTTCTCTTGAACAGCCATTTGAGGCAATCTTCCAACTTCTGGTCGGGATTTTGCTTCTGCCGGCTGAGGCTGAATAGATATAAGGCCGCTCCTAACCCGAATAGAAATAACACGATAAAAAGCAAGCTCATGGCTTATTGTGCCTGGTTCCCCGCGGAGCCCCTGGCTCCAAGTCCGCCGACTTTCGTCAACCTATTTGATAAATTTAGTCTTACCTAATATTCAGTTAATGTAAAGAAAAGTGGCTTCAAAATCAAGAGGCGACCCCGTTGCCTTTATCGAGGAGAATGCTTAGGAGGTTATCTTCAGCCCTATGATGCCAAGGATAATCAATCCCAATGACAGGACGCGGGCTAGGGATGTCGATTCAGAAAAGAAGATGATCCCCAAGCAAGCTGTTCCAAGAGCACCGATGCCTGTCCAGACTGCATAGGCCGTGCCTACCGGAATCGTCTGAAGTGCCCGAGCGAGAAAGTAGAAGCTGCCGATCATTGTCACGATCGTCCATGCACTTGGCCATAGACGGGTAAATCCCTCGCTAAGCTTCAAGCCAATGGCCCAGGCAATCTCCAATAAACCTGCGATACCCAGATAAATCCATGCCATCAACTGACCCTGTTCGGCTGTCGCCAGTGAAGCGTTACTAAACCGTTCGCTGGACTCTCGGATACCGCTCTTCCGAGATATCGATCTCGTCGGAGACGGACCAACCGGTTTTCAAACCGACAACGAACCAGCCCAGCAACAACACTCCGATAGCGAAAATACTATCACCGACGACTCGTAGC
>DATGOF010000722.1:0-2987 GCA_035306285.1 Acidobacteriota bacterium
AGCCACTTGAGCCAGCAGCGAGCGGACGGGTTGGTTGCGAGGATGGATGCTTTCATTTGATGGTGCAGGTGAGGGGTAGAAATTCGAGTCGGTATTCCTTCTTTGCGACACGGCGACCCTTGGCGATCTTGAGCGTCAGAACGTCCTCGTCGCGGGTCAGGTTCAGGATCAGGTTGGCATCCTGGGCGATTGCTCGGCTCTCGCGCACCTTTCCGTCTTCGTTAAGCTGAGAGAGAGCTATGACCGGGCATTTCAACTTTCCTGCCAGCCTCTTCAGGCTCCTTGATACATGGGCCACCTGCTGCTCCCGCATGTCCTTGTTGCTGGTCGGGGTGACGAGCTGTAGGTAATCCACGATTACCAGCTCCAATGGTACTCCTGCATGGAGTTGAAGGCAGGCTTCCTCCAGTTCTTCCACCGTGGACGGGACATCGAAGATGTAGAGGGGTGCCTGACCCATTTCCCCCACCGCATGAGTCATTCGGATGAGGTCGTGGTCGTGGAACTGGCCGGTGTTGAACTTGTTCCGGTTCACGTTGGCGTTGATTGAGAAGAGCATGTCCACGAACTCGCCTTGCAGCATCTCGTAGGAGAACACTGCGGTAGGCTTCCTGCGCTTCACGGCGACGTGATTCAGGATGTTGGTGGCGAAGGTGCTCTTGCAGCCGCCTGTCTCTGCTGTGATGACGTTCAGGGAAGCCCGAAGAAGCCCTCCGGTGTCGGAGTCGAACTGCTCATACCCGATGAACAGGCCCGGTTTTGTGCCGTTCTGGGCCATGTCCACGTAGGACTTCAGGGACTCCTGAATCGCAGTCAGGAACGGTACGCAAGTAAGTTTGGTTGGCTTGATCTGCTGCTCAAGCCGGTCGAAATCGAGGGAGTTCAAAGGATTGGGTCTGAAGTGGGGTTGGGATTGAGGTACACGAGCCGCTGACGACCGTCTGTTTTGACGCCGATCTTGCGCTCAACACCCGGCAGACGTGAGAGCCTGGATGGGTTCTTGTTGGCTTGGTCGAAGCCAAACCTCTGAAGGAGGGACAGAAGCCGCAGTGACGTGCTTCGGTACACCTCCACGCTGGGGCAATCCACCCGCACCCAGGCGTGGTAGGAGACACCACCGCTCCAGATGATTGCCGACACCGGCAACGCCAACCTGCACAGCAGGGAGAGCTGCATATCGGCGGGGATCACGTCGTTCTCCAGGAGGATGAATCGGTAGGCCGTTACATCCGAGTCACTGACGCCACCCTCAACGGGATTCATCCTCATCCAGCCGCCAGCGGGGGATGAAAACGGGCGTTCGGATACCCGCTCGATCCACTCCTCGATGGTGAGGGTGTCACCTGTGCCGGACGGCTGGGCCTTTCCATCCCTCTCGCCGTATTTCGTCACCACGTTCACCGATTCATGGAGTTCGTAGCAGCAGCAAAGGAGGTGCGTGAAGTGCTCACTCCAGTCGGGGAGTTCTTCGCCCTTTCCGCGAAGGGTCGCTTCTTTCACCCGGCGTCCACGGAGGAAGCGTTCCGCCTCCTGAATGGGGTCAGATGCCGTGACAGCCGCTTCAGGGGCCTTGTAGCCGTTACGTAGAGGCACGAATGCGGTCTTCTGCGGGGCTGATGGTAGCAAGCCTCCACCCGCCTTCGTGAACCCCTGTGACATCGCCCACTTGACGACTCCTTCGATCTCGCTATCCGGAACATCCTCCGGGTACTTCCTTCGGAGTTGCCAGAAGATTGCCTCGGGAGCGAACCCCTGTCCAGATAGCGAGCAGGCAATGTTCGTCATCTCAGAGTGGCGACTGCCCTTGATGGCCGGAGCCTCCAGTCGCTCCCGTGTCTTCGGTGGAATCCAGAGTTCGTCGCTCATTTGTGGCGCTCCCAGATTCCGTCCAGCCATGCCTGCTGCTTCTCGGTGAGCCGGAACTTCTGCTTCTCGCAGGACTTCATAAAATCCTGCTCACGGGGATTCAGGCGAAGACCGCAGAGGATCTTATGCCGCTTCTGGTTCTCCTCGATCCGGGCCTGATTCTCCGGCTTCGGGAGCCAGCGCATGAATCTGCCGCAGATTTTGCAGACCTCCTTTGCGTAGTGAGGCCCATTAGGCGTCGGGACGACATCGAGCATCCGGTGCTCGCAGGAGGATGGTTCGGAGTGAAGGGTGTACTGTCTCATACGTCGCAGGCGGGCTGGTATCTCTTGCGGTTCCGGGAGCGGTCCAGCTCTCCGGGGAAGTTGTTCAAGAAGGTTAGGAGGTCCCGGCGATGGCGTCCTTCACCGTTCTTCCGGCGCTCCTCAGTGTAGTAGGCCTCGATCATGGCCATGTCCTCCTCGGTGAACGGCATGGCTTTGCGGAGGGACTCCTCTTCTTTCTCGGACCACCGGGTTGTGGATCTCCGGCTGAAAAGCCGGTTCACCATTTCCTTCGCTTTGTTGACCTCTTCCTCGGGCCAGGATGGCTTTGAAGATTTCCGCTTTTTACCATCCCCCTCCTGCACCTCCCCAACCTGTCCTTTACCTATACCTATCCTATGGGGCTCTATAAGCCCCTTGTAAGGGGCTATAAACTCCTGAAATTCAGGAACCGAGCCGAACCGAGTTATCTGATCCCGAAGTAACGCAACTATCTGCTTATGGGCCGGATTTGATGGGTTGATGTCGTCGTTTTTCTGATGCTTCAGAAAATTCCTGACCCAAACCCAACCTGATGCCCCTTTAATGCCCCTTTCAAGGCCCTTTAAAGCCCCTTCGACATGCTCCGGTTTCAGCTTCGTGTGATACACGATTGCCTCTTCGTCGTACTCCCAGAAGCCCGCGTTATTACAGCGGTCAATAATGTACAGAAATACAAGTTTGTGAGGCCCCGGGAGTGACCGGAACCATGGATCATCCCACTTGCAGGTGTCTGTGAATCTCTTCATTTGACGAGGCTGTTTGTTCCACGGTTCCTGGTGAGGCGGGTATTCCACGCTGGAGAGAGGCGGTCGATCA
>DATGOF010000723.1:0-3523 GCA_035306285.1 Acidobacteriota bacterium
CGAACCTATCTGAGGGAAGAGGTACAACTCGCCCGTTTGAGTTAATTGGGGCCCCGTGGCTCCAACACAACCTTCTGGTGGAAAAACTGAATGAACTGAACCTGCCAGGTGTACAGTTTCGTCCACAGCTGTTCACACCGACCTTCTCCAAGTACCAGGGCGAGACCTGCCGGGGCCTACAGATTCACGTTATCGATCGTGACCTCTTCGATCCTGTGTTGACCGTGCTCTCGCTGATCTCAGCAGTAATTGAGCTTCATCCAGACCGCTTCGAGTTTCGGGAAGCCGGATTCGATCGCCTGGCGGGGAACAGCTGGATTCGCCGAATGTTGAGCAACAGGGAACCAGTTAGTTCGATAATGGCGAGATGGCAGGAGGCAACCAAAAAGTTTAGCGATGCTCGCCGGGAGTTTCTCCTGTACCCGTGAGCTTTGAACGGTACCGGTCTAGAAGCTCGTTGAACTCGGCCGTATAGCGGATACTGTCGAGAGGGGATTGGACATTACGCAACTCGTCAAGAACCGGTGGGACAAACCTCGCAGCGTCCCGCGCGAATGCTTCCGAAAAGTGTTTGACTGCTTCAGCCTGCTCTCCTCGAGCTGCCAGTAGGAAGCCCAACCTATAGTAAATCAGGCCATTATCCAGACCAAGGGCGAGTGCCTTGCGGAAGTACTGGATCGCGTCAGTCGATCGCTCCAGGCGGTCAGCAATGATTCCTAGCTGAAGGTAAGCCTCGCCGGAGTCGGGTCGAACTTCGATTGCTCGATGGTAAAATTCGGCTGCCTCCGCCAGTCTGTTTTGACGTGAAAGTAACGCGCCCAGATTAAAGAGAGTGTTGTAGTCTTTCTGATCTTCCTTTAGTCCATTTCGATAGGCCTGCTCCGCTTGCTCCAGCTCCCCCATTTGCGAGAGGGCATCGCCAAGATACCCCCACAGGACAGGGTGAGAGTGCCTCTCGAGAGCGCTCTCAAAGTGTCGCGCGGCTTCCTCCCATCGCCCCTGCTCGAGCGCGACAATTCCCAGGTTGGCCTGCACTCCCGGATCATCATCGGACGTTCTTTCCAGGCGTTTTCTTGCCTCCCTGTCACGACCGAGATGAAGCAACACTGTGCCAAGCTGCCGGGTGACGTCCGGGTCATTGGGATCGCGCTGTTCGGCTTCGAGAAGAACAGCCAGCGCTTCCCCCCACGCGTCCTGCTCTCGGAATATCTCAGCCATCACAAGGTGAGGACGAACGTCAGCAGGATCCATTCCGGCCGCTCTTCGAAGATTTTCCAGGGCCTGCTGGTGATCTCCGGCCGATCGCTGGGCAAGGGCCAAGTTGTAGTAAAGATCGGCCGATGCCCCATCCTGCTGCAAAGCGTCGCGGAACGCATCGGCAGCTGCATCGAAGTTTCCCATCA
The DNA here is from genome assembly GCA_035306285.1 of Acidobacteriota bacterium. Classification (GTDB taxonomy): domain Bacteria; phylum Acidobacteriota; class UBA6911; order RPQK01; family JAPXNP01; genus DATGOF01. Next base: position 1,404 of record DATGOF010000723.1, read on the forward strand.
GGTGGTGCAGACGACCAATCAGTACCTTCAAGCGATGATCGTGAGGAGCCAGAGTGGCAGCCTTCTGGAAACTTTCCAGAGCCTCTGCTAGATGCCCCTGCTCTTCAAGAAGCCTTCCTCTCACTTCGTGAGCGGGAGCAAAATCAGGGGATTGTTCAGCTACCAATGAGGCCTGTTGCAGGGCCTCTTCTAACTTACCCTGGCGCTGGTAGACAATGGCCAGATTAATCCGAGCTTCCGCAAAGTCAGGCTCGATAGCCAAAGCCTCCTCGAGGAGTCGGGCGTGCTCTTCGGAACCCTCGCGAGGTGTGCCCACCAGTGCTTCGGCCTTGCGAAAATATTCGAGCGCTTCCGCGTCCACACCGCTGCCGGCCTGAGCCATCGAGAGCAGGATGAATAGCAAGGGTTTGACGTACACAGGTCTATTCTATCCCCGATCGATCCGGTGGTACGAGCCCCTTGGCAAAGCCCCCGGTCACGAAACGGGCAGGCTTTCCCTTAATTCTTTAACATCCTCAAACCGGGTCAGTTCCCGGAACTCGTTGTAGCGCAATTCGATTTCTTTGAAAGTCAGTTCTTTTAATCGTTCAAGCGAAAAACGCTCGACGTTGAAACTGGCCATCACGGACCCGAAAACAATTGCCTGTCGCATAGCCTCGGGATCAACGCGGCCGGTACCAGCCAAATATCCCATAAAGCCTCCGGCAAAGCTGTCGCCGGCACCGGTCGGGTCGAAAACAGACTCCAGTGGGTAGGCGGGTGCACCGAACACAGTGAGGGCACCGTTGTCGACCCGACTGAACTTGAGTACTCCGTACTCTCCGCGCTTGACGACTAGAATCCGTGGCCCCCAGCCTAGAATTTTCTTGGCTGCCTTCACAAGATTCGCTTCTCCTGCCAATTGCCGTGTCTCGGCATCGTTAATGATAAGGATGTCAACGTGCCGAAGGGTTTCAAGCAGGGATTCAAACTGGCCCTCAATCCAGAAATTCATGGTGTCGCAGGCCACCAGCCGGGGCCTTTTAACTTGCGTGAGAACCTGCCGTTGCAGCCGCGGGTCGATGTTCCCCAGAAACACGAACTCTGCATTGGTGTACGGGGCCGGCAGCTTTGGCTCAAAACTTGCGAAAACATTGAGTTGAGTGTCCAGGGTCTCGGCGTCATTCAGATCGTATCCATACCGGCCTCTCCATCGAAATGTCTCTCCTTGCATGTAAGTGAGACCTTGTAGATCAATGGATCGTGACTCAAGAAGGTATCGATCTTCCTGGCGAAAATCGTTGCCGACACAGGCCACTAACGAGACAGGAGTGAAGAAACTGGCCGCTACACTGAAGTAGGTAGCCGAGCCACCCAGGATATTGTCTTTTTTTCCGAACGGTGTTTCGACAGAATCATAAGCAACTGATCCCACTACCAGTATCGACATGTTTATCCTTTCCCTGAGTCTCTCCTTCAGTCACTCAGATATTTTCCTATGATGATTTCGAGACTTTGACGGGTCTCAACCGGAATCACCGATCGGTCGGTGATCAAAGAATTTTTCAAAGCATGCTGACAGCTACAATCAAACGGTTCCGGAAGCCGTCGAATGGTCGCCTGAATCAGCTTCTGTGCATTCTCACTATTTTTCTGCAAGTAGCCAATTAGCGTCTCGACGTTAACGGCCTCCTCTTCCTCATGCCAGCAGTCATAATCGGTGACCATTGCAATCGTGACGTAACAAATTTCCGCTTCGCGGGCCAGCTTGGCTTCTTGAAGATTCGTCATTCCGATAACGTCCATACCCCAGCTACGATACAGGAAAGATTCGGCTCGCGTTGAGAAAGCAGGCCCCTCCATACAAACATAAGTGCCTCCCAATTTTACAGGCAACTTTATCTCATCAGCCGCTTTGAGAACCTCGCCCTGCAACTGTGAGCAAACAGGATCAGCAAAACTAATGTGAGCCACCACACCGTTTCCGAAGAAGGTAGAGATACGGTTACGGGTTCGATCAACGAACTGATCTGGAAGAATGAAGTCGAGTGGAGCATGTTCCTCTTTCAAAGAACCAACCGCACTGGCCGAGAGAATCCGCTTAACTCCTAATTTCTTGAAGCCAAATATGTTAGCACGAA
>DATGOF010000724.1:0-4111 GCA_035306285.1 Acidobacteriota bacterium
GTTTGACTGCGGCCCGTATCAGCCGCTTACTCGCGGATAGTCGCTTCACTACACCTGGATTGGCCCGATCGTCGTCCGACAGCGTCGCAATTGAAAGGTGGGTCCCATAGTCCCGAAAATCGACTGTTCCTAGCCACTCAGGACGAAGTGTGGCTGAAACCCAAAGACTTCGAGTTGGTAGTGCCGTTTCCACCTTACGTCGTAATCCCTCGAGTTGAGTCGATGTGTACAATGCCGCACCCATTAACTGAACCTCATCAAAAACCCAGAGCGCATCATTGTGAAGTAGGGCAAAGTGGATGGGCCATTGATATCGGCTCATACCATAGCCACGCATCAGGGCCCGTGAAAGAAGCATATCTTGTGTACCGACCAGTACGACGTCCTCTTCAGGATGGTGGGCCCAGTGCGCCGCTCGTAATTCTGATTCTCCCCCCATGAGCAGATGAACGGATACTTTACCCTCACCTGGGCTACCGAGTACACCGAGTCGCTGAAACCAACTCTCGATGTTCGATCGCGTCTGCTCAGCCAGAACACGCATCGGCATGCACCAGACAAGGCGCCTTGGCATAGCTGGATCATCGGCCACGCGCTTACGGTAGGCCCATGCCAACGTTATAGCCGCGGTTTTTCCTAGTCCAGTCGGTATGTTTAGAACGTCAGGCCAGGCTTCTGTTGCGAGTCTTTCCTGATAAGGATAAGGAGCCATGCTATTACCAAAAGCCTTCTCAAAAAATTGCCTGAAAGTAGTCATCTCGATCTAGCCCCCAATTGTTCGGGCGGCCTCAGGTGAAGGGGATGAGCTTCTGCTAGGCAAGAGCCCTTGGGGTTCAGTCTTTTTTGAATAGAATCTTCCCGCCAGATCTCTATTGTCTGAGCGGATGGATGAACAACATATCGATAGTTCTTTCATCACAAACGGCAGTTCGGTTGCCCATCATTTCACCTAGCAGAGGTACTGGGTACAGCGACTCCGTTAGTGGAACCTTTTCCCCTTCTGGACATACTATCGTCCCGTCAGTCCCATTGTAAGTTCACTACAAGTGTCCTTTAGAGCTCATCGCAAAACTGGGACCATTTGGAGTACATAAACTACTTTTTTGACTTTAACCACGACCAATGTATAAGGCAAGAGGGTATTTAGTTAAGTGACATTTTCCTACCCTTTTGCCCTGTTGGCTTCATTCTTCATCTTGACTTCTTGTCCAACAAAGGAGTCACATTGCTGGCGAGGTGACCCAGTACGAGCTGCTCCTTGACCGCAGGTCCGGCTGGCGTTAGAAAGGGAAAATGTGGCTTGTTTGGACTTTCCCTCGGAGGATCGGCAAAATCGTTACGGGTTCTAACCGGAAGCGAAACGACCGGGGCTAGGCCGGACACGGAACTCAAGGAGAAAGCATGACAGTGACTCTAGAAGACACACTGGCGCAGCTGGAATCTCTCGGTAACGAAAAGGTTCGTGCGCAGAACAGTAAGAGTGGCGCCGGGGACAACCAGTTCGGCGTCAAGCTCGGCGACATTCGCAAACTGGCCGAGAAAATCCAACAGAACCACCCGCTCGCCATTGCTCTCTGGGATACCGGCAACGCTGACGCTCAGTTCCTCGCCACCCTCTTAATCGAACCAAAAAAGCTGTCAGCAGAAGAGCTGAATTGCATGGTGCGATCCATCGCCTTTGTGCGTGTCGCCGACTGGCTCATCCCTTATGTCATTTCGAAGCACCCCGAAAAGGAAGCACTTCGAGAGGCCTGGATGTCCTCTGGCGACCGCTGGGAGGCTCGGGCCGGCTGGGCGCTCACTGCCAGCCGGGTCGCGAAGGATCGCGAAGGGCTCGACCTGCCTGCCTTGCTCGACCGCATCGAGTCCGAAATGGCCGATGCTGAACCCGAAGTGCAGTGGACGATGAACAATACCCTGGCAGCGATCGGAATCCATGTTCCCGAACTCCGCGAGCGAGCCATCACAATAGGCGAGAAATTAGGGATCTATCGAGACTATCCTGTCTCGAAAGGATGTACATCTCCTTTTGCCCCGATCTGGATCAACGAAATCGTGCGGCGGCGAAGTCAAAGATCCAGCTAGAAGCCACATCTAAGAGACCACCTCGGTCTTGCGGAGGCAGCACGCGCCCGGTACCGGGGCACCCGAGATTGCCTGTGGGAATACCTTTGGAGGAGAATTTCTGAAGTATGGCAGTCCCGGTCATCTCCGTCTCTCATCTGGTCAAAACATACGGGTCTACTACCGCCGTAGACAATGTCTCTTTCCAAGTCTACAGGGGAGAAATCTTTGGCCTGATAGGTCCCAACGGCGCCGGGAAGACAACCACCATGGAGTGCGTCCAGGGCTTGCGGAAAGCAAACAGTGGAACAATTTCGGTCATGGGGCTTGACCCGAGGCGCGATGCCTCGACACTTCGGAAGAGAATCGGGGTTCAGCATCAGGAAGCTCAGTTACAGAAGAGGATCAAAGTCTGGGAGGCCGTCGATCTATGGTCGTCGCTGTACCCGCGGGTGCTAGATCCCGATGAACTTCTAATTGGACTTGGCCTCGAGGCAAAACGGAACGCCTGGTTCATGTCGCTTTCAGGGGGACAGAAGCAAAGGCTTTTCATCGCGCTGGCGCTGATTCATGATCCCGATGTCGTCTTCCTCGATGAGCTGACCACCGGGTTGGACCCACAAGCCCGGCGCGCGATCTGGAGTCTGGTCAAGGGAATGCGGGAGCGCGGGAAGACTGTCTTCTTGACCACACATTTGATGGAGGAGGCCGAACACCTGTGTGACCGCGTCGGAATCATCGACCATGGCCGGCTCGTCGAAATTGGGGCGCCTGCGGAGTTGGTTGAGAGACACTGTCCCGAGCGAAGGGTGGTGTTCACCAGCGAAGAAGAAGGTGTCGCCGAGCGACTAGGGCGACTGCCAGAGGTCCGATCTATCGTGAAGAATGGCCATACTCACACCCTTCGGGGAGAAGGGGACGGATTCGTCACGGAAGTTATCCGCGCCATCGCTCGCGGAGGTATCCAGGTCAGCAGGTTCCGAACGGAGATCCCCACGCTCGAAGACGTGTTTTTGAAGCTCACCGGCCATAGAATTAGGGACTAAAGCCGAGATGATGAACGGATTCTGGAAACTGACCTGGGTTGAGACCAAAGTGTTCCTGAGAGAACCGATGGGGGTTATTGGCACGCTCATTATTCCGGCGCTCATCTTCGTTATTGTCGGGCGGTCCCTGGGAATAGGCGGGCAGGACGTGAGTACGGCTCCCCAACCTCCTTTCAATGTGGCGATTCTGGGAGCCCTGCTCCTGGTCGTGGGCGCCGTGATCTCACTGGTTACGATCATCTCGATTTATCGCGAAGGAGGGATCCTCAAACGTCTTCGTGCTACTCCTCTTTCCCCTTTAACGATCCTTGGTGCTCACGTCTTCATTAAGCTCGTCTTTACGGTTCTTGGCCTGGCTGTGCTGGTCCTGGCAGGCCGGCAGATGATCCCGGGTGCAATAGAAGTCAACCTCTTGGCCTTCACGGCATCGCTTCTGCTGAGTACCATCAGCGTTCTCTCGCTCGGCTTCGTGATCGCCAGCATCGTACCCACGGCTCGCTTCGCCCAGCCCATTACTGCGGCGCTCTTCTATCCGATGCTCGCATTATCCGGCCTGTTCTTTCCCATTGACCGGTTGGCTCGTCCGCTTGAAATTCTAGCCCTCAGTTTACCCACCACTCATGCAGTTTCACTCATGCAGGGAGTCTGGGAAGGGAATGGATGGAGAATAGACAGTACGGCTGCACTCATCCTGATCTTCGGTGTGTGCACGGCTCTTTCGACCAGGGTATTTCGCTGGGAGTGAAGAATTCGCGGTCGCGAGTGAACCCTTACCGAGGCGATGAGGCGAGCGGACATCTCAGGAGCCATGCCTGAGCTCGGTTTCTCAATTGGTGCCGTTTTTTTGAAAATGTAGTTTTCAATATGCAAAGATGAGGACAGATCATCCTGCATTCGAATCGATTGAGCGGGCACTCGGCTGGCAAGGCGGCTGTGGCCGGTCATCCGCTCCCACGGCTAGTCAGTAAGGGCGCCGGAGATCGGCCGAATTCGCAATGCTG
>DATGOF010000725.1:0-7149 GCA_035306285.1 Acidobacteriota bacterium
CGGCTCCTAGAACATTCAAAGCGGCAGCTGTCGTGAACACTTTTACATTGCTGGCCGGGGTCAAAGGGTGGTCACTATTTCGGGAGTAGATGAATTTGCCGTCGTCAATCGAGAAGACATCCACGCCCCAGAGACCACGCCGAACCGTCTTGCCATTGAGTATTGCGTCGATTTGACGGGCGACCTCCGATTCGGATGACAGCTCGAAGGAGCTGTCGGCCAGCCGGGGAGGAAGTGGAAATGCTGCTTCGAATTCATCGTAGGTCGGGTGGTCGACCAGGGATGATGAAGCCATGGGCGCTGAGGCCGACGAAGGCAGAGATTGGAACTGCCCGGAAAGGCCGGCGAATGCCGACATGAGAAGCGGGAGAAACAGAAGCAGCCGCAGCAGTTTCCTCATCGGATCTTCTTTCCTGGTCGCATCTCCACAGTCGTCTGTTCAGCAGGTCGTATCAGTGTGGCCTGGCTGGTATCCTGCTTTTTGCCAGATCCACCCGGCCCTCGGCCGAATGGAAATCGTGTCACTTGAAGACTGAATCTCAGTCAGTGAAACAACAAATTAAAAGTCCCCTGGTGTTGATCACTGCCGGCAACGTCAAGGCTGCGAAGCCAAGATAGATGCTTGGTCAAAAAAATTCAAGCCTTTTCAGTGCTTAGCAATGTGATATTAAGCTTGTCCGTCATTCCCGACCAATTTCAACCCCTGCTGACAAGAAGCCCGGAGTCACCCGGCAACGGTCTCCAGCAAGGTTCCCTTCAGTTTGGTCCTGCGACAAACTCCTTTCTAAAGACTTGCGCCGGGTTGCTCCTGGGCCCCGCGCCTCCCTTAGCAGCTTCCTTGCCAATAATCGGGAGAGTTGGTTTAAATTACTGTCGGGAAATAAATTATTGGCGGACAGAGGGGTGGCCTGATTTCCCCGGGTGAAAGAAGGTAAGAGAAAGAAGTCATACTGTGGTAAGGATTGTTTGAAGTCATACCGGTAGCACTGTTTCGACGGGCATTTTTCTTTCGAGTAGACTTTTTGGCAATCTCATGCATCAACGCTATAAGGCGAGCGAAAGGATGAGTGTGAGTGACGAGCACCTGCTCGAATTGGCGCTACAGGGGGACGGAGATTGCTTCGGGCAGCTGGTTGAACGCTGGGAAGGGAAGATCTACGGATTCATCTACCGTTACGTAAGAAACCGGGAAGAGGCTCGAGACCTTACTCAGGATACCTTCACCAAGGCCTTTCAGAATCTGGACAGGCTTTCTGATCCTGCACGATTTTCCTCGTGGCTTTACACGATCGCGCTGAATGAATGCAGGATGCGCTTTAGACGTCAAAATCCGGCTTATCGAATCTCCTCTCTGGACGAGAGCCGGAATGATATCGAGCAGCTCGATCGCCACGAAGTCACTCCTGAGCGCACCTATGAAGGACGAGAAAAGATAAGGCAGATGATAGAGGCCTTCGGTCACCTGCCAGACGAGCAAAGAGTAGTGATTTTGATGAAGGAGTATCAGGGGCTGAAGTTCCATGAGATAGCTGATGCCCTCGATATTCCAGTTTCCACGGCCAAATCCCGCCTGTACTTGGGATTGCGAACTTTGAAACGGCTGATGGAGAAAGCGATATGAATTGTCAGACCTGTCACAATGAACTGATCGATGTGTTATACGGGGAAGATATTGAGCCCAGTCGTGCCTATCTCTTTTTTAAGCATTTAGATGAGTGCCCCGATTGTCACCAGGAATATCTCGAGCTTCTCGAAACACGCGAACTCCTGCAGGAATGGGAAATCCACGAAGAGTTCGCACCGATCGGCAGCCGGTCGCGATACGAGCGGTCGTATCTGGCACGGCTTCGATCGAACTGGTGGCCCTGGATGCAGCGAATCGCTGCGGGCGTGCTTATCATGATTGGACTTGCTTCGACTCTTCAATACCTGGGTGTCTGGAAGAATCCGAGGATGATGGTCTCGCAGGTTGAGCTGGCTGAGATGGTAAACGATATGATCGTTGCCCGTCAGGAAGAAGATTGGCGGATGATCGGTACCGCTTTGCTCGATTTGAAGGAAGAGATCGAGACACGACGGCGTATCGAGTTGCAGACCGTATACCAGGACCTGCAGGAAATCCAGAAACGATATCTCGACGCCCTGGAAGAAAATAACCGGCAAATTCAGAGGCTCGTGAGCCGTTAGGGGGTAACGTGTCGATCTATTTTGCCAGGATATTCGTACTCGGAAGCATTCTTCTTTCCGTGCCGGCTGTTCCCGTAGGCCAACAAAATATGAATCTCGAGACGTTTAAGCGGGATAGTCGGATTTTCGAGGGTATCCTGGATGAGCTGCTGAAACAAACCTTCAGCGATTTCTCGATCGCCTCCGAGCCACTGACATCGTACATGCCGGGTTATGGGGTGGTAACGACTTTCTACCTGAAGATCAATCGGATGACCATCAGAACACCTTTCGGGACCATTCAGAGACCCAGGACGGCGTCCTCTCAGACCAAGCAAGAACAGATTCGAACCGTCAAAGAAACAATGATGGAAGCTCTGGCTAACTATGGTGCAACCCTTAAGGGGTTGAACCCGAACGATCACATTTCAGTCTGTGCCCGAATTGAAGATCGAAACGAACTCGATCCTTCGAAGAATCAGAGCGTAGTCGTGCTTACCGTCACGAAAGATGATATTGAGCTTTATAATATGAAAAAGATAACCCTGGATGACTTTAAGGCACGTGTGCGCATTATTGAGTACTGAATCGCGACCATAGCAGCAGCTCGACAGAAATAGAGAGAAGTTATTAAATCGCCGAAAGTGGTTTGGCTTTTGGCAAGTGTAGGACTTTAGATGATCAAGCTTTCGGAACTCGAGATTAAAAAGGATTTCGGAGACGTTCTGGTAGAGAAGGGCGCGATCTCCGAGGAAGAACTGGCCACTGCCAGGAATTTACAAAGACAGTCTCACGAAAAGCTATCCAAGTTGCTGATCGATCTGGGTGCTCTGTCGGAAACAGATATGGTACGCCATCTCAGTGAATATCTGGGAGTTCCGTCAATTACTACCGATGATTTTCCAAATGTTCCCGTGGTCGAGAATACCTTTTCAGTGAAATTTATGAGGGAGTGTCGCTTTGTGCCCATTCGGGTCGAAGGCAAGAAGCTTGTCCTTGCGATGGCTGATCCCACCGATCGCGAAACGCTCGATGCCATTCGCCTCTATACTGAATACTCCGACTTGGAAGCAGTTTTAGCACCAGAGAGTGGAATTCTGGATCTGATCGAAAAGTTTTACGGGAATCAATCCTCTTCTCTCGGAAGAATTGTGGAAGGAATGGAGGAAAGCGACCTCGAGAGCCTCTCAGACGATGCTGATGATATTGAACATTTAAAGGATCTGGCGTCTGAAGCTCCGGTTATTCGTCTCGTCAATTTGATCATCTCGAGAGCCATCGAATCTCGCGCTTCTGATATCCACATTGAGCCTTTCGACCGTGATCTCAAGGTACGCTATCGAATCGACGGCGTTCTCTACGACGTCGAATCCCCTCCCAAGCGTCTCAAAGCGGCGATCATTTCGCGTATCAAAATCATGGCTCGCCTCAATATAGCGGAGAGGAGAATTCCGCAGGACGGTCGCATTAAGATGAAAGTCCTGGGCCGCGAAATCGATCTGCGCGTATCGACCTTGCCCACCATGTATGGGGAAAGTGTCGTCATGCGCATACTCGACAAAAGCAACACCCAGATCTATGACCTGGAGAAGCTCGGTTTTAGCGCAAGGATGTTTGAGCAATTCGAGGACCTGATCCTTCGGCCTTACGGCATCATTCTAGTGACCGGTCCCACAGGCAGCGGAAAGACCACCACTCTGTATGCAGCTCTGACGAAGATCAATCTTCCTGACAAGAAGATCATTACAATCGAAGATCCAGTAGAGTACCAGATCAATGGAATAAACCAACTGCATGTCAATCCTCAAATCGGTTTGACCTTTGCGGCCGGCCTGAGGTCAATCGTCCGCCAGGATCCCGACGTCATCATGGTGGGTGAGATGAGAGACTTGGAAACGGCCGAAATCGGCATTCGAGCGGCGCTGACCGGCCACCTCGTCTTCAGTACCCTTCACACCAATGATGCTCCGAGCGCGATTGCGCGTCTGGTCGATATGGGCGCCGAGGACTACCTGCTGGCCTCCTCCATCCTGGGCGTGCTGGCCCAGCGACTGGTCCGCGTCATATGCCCGCACTGTCGCGAGGAGCAGGATGTGGACCCTGATTTCTTAAGGGAGATTGGCTTCACCGGAGAGCTACCCTCAAAGATCTACCAGGGGAGGGGTTGCAAAGAGTGTGGAAATACTGGATATCGCGGGCGCCTGGGAATTTTCGAATTAATGTTGATGGATGAAGACATTCGCCGCCTGACGATTACCAATGCAGACGCCAGTCAGCTTCGCAAGACGGCCATACAGAACGGCATGGTCACTTTGCGACAGGACGGTTTCGAGAAAGTTAAATCGGGGCTTACGACAATTTCTGAAGTGCTCCGTGTGACTCAGGACGTATAAGTAAAGACGATGCCATTCTTTCAATATAAGGCAGTTACTGCAGACGGAAAGGTCATCGAGGGGACGCTGGAAGCAGCTGACCACTCGACCGCACTGGCTCGGATTCAGGAGCAAGGCCAGCTGCCGATTCGCGTCTCGTCAGATGAAGAGGGTGGCTTGCTGGGGCGGGAACTCAAGTTTCCCTGGCAAAAAAAGCGGGTAGCCCAGAAAGACCTGTTGATCTTCACCCAGGAACTCTCGGCCCTGCTGGGCGCCGGCCTGCCTCTGGACAGGACTCTGACGATCCTTGGAGATTTGACCGAAAATGCCTATCTCTCAGAGATCGTCAAAGAACTGCTGCGTGAGATCAAGGGTGGAAAATCGCTTTCGGAGGGGCTGGCCATGTATCCGCGGGTTTTTCCCAGGCTTTATATCAATATGGTTAAGGCGGGGGAGGTCAGCGGCAGTCTAGACCGTATTCTCGAACGAATCGCCGAATATCTAGAAAACGCTGAGGAATTGAGGAACTATTTCATTTCATCGCTGATTTATCCCGTCATTCTGGCAATCGTCGGCTTCGGCTCGATTACCATCATGGTTACTTTCGTGATCCCGCGCTTTGCGGAAATCTTTGAGAACGCGGGAGCTCCCGTTCCGCTTCCAATGCAGATCATGCTGGCTTTCAGCGGACTCGTCACCGGGTACTGGTGGCTCATTCTTGGCCTGCTGATTGTCAGTGCATTCATTTTCAGGAAGTGGGTCAACAGCGAAGATGGACGACTCAGCTGGGATAAACGGAAGCTAAATTTGCCGGTGATCGGGTCAATGCTCCACCGAATTGAAGTGAGCCGCTTCAGCCGAACCCTGGGAAACCTGCTCAAGAGTGCTGTTCCCCTTATTTCTTCGATCAATATCGTCCGAGAGATTGTGAACAACAAGGTGATTGCATCATCGATGGAAGACATTAAGAGCGGAGTGAAGAAGGGCGATGGCCTGGCCCGTCCAATTCGCGAGTCTGGAGTGTTTCCTCCTTTCGCTGTCCATTTGCTGGAAGTTGGGGAGGAAACCGGTCGTTTGGATGATATGCTGCTGCAAATCGCCGACACTTATGACCGCGAAATGCGGACAGCAATCAAGAGAGTGACCGCTCTATTCGAACCGGCCATGATCCTATTAATGGGGTTAATTATTGGAATTATGGTGGTTTCGATGCTCTACTCTATCCTGAGCATTAACGATCTGGCGATTTAAGAAGCACTTACACCGGCAGAGAATGAACAATAAAGCCAGAGAATGAACAATAAAAGATTGGGGAATAAAGACCAAAATGCGAGCAGAAAGGAATGAATCAATGAAGCGGGCGTTCGACCGACGGGGAGAAAGAGGATTCTCTCTCATTGAGCTAATTGTCGTCCTGGTTATCCTCGGGTTACTGGCGACAGTCGTCGGACCCAAGGTGATCGAACGACTCAGTCAGGGAAAAACAGAAATTGCAAAGCTCCAGATCGATCGGCTAGAGGGGGGTCTGGGACTGTTCCGCTTCGACGTCGGACGCTATCCGACAACAGCCGAAGGGTTGCGCGCCCTTGTAGAGAATCCCGGGGTAGACAACTGGAGCGGTCCTTATCTGGACAAGACAACTATCCCCCGAGATCCCTGGGGGCGAGAATATCAATATCGTTCTCCCGGCCAGCATGGAGATTATGACCTCTTCAGTTACGGAGCAGATGGCGTCGAAGGCGGAGACGGTGAAAACGCCGACGTTTCGTCCTGGTAGCACCGCGGGTTTCACGGTCTTCGAACTCATCGTCGTCCTCATTCTCTTAGCAGCAGTCGCCGCTGTCATCATGCCCTCCTTCTCAGGAGGGCTCAAAAGTCTCGAAGTCACGACAAGTGCACGAGACCTGGTCACCCACATGCGAGCAGCCCGCAGCCGCGCAATCTCTTACCACCGAGTGTTTCGAGTCGTTCTCCACGAGGAAGCGGATGGACGGCATTCCTATTCTCTGACCAACGACTACGGACAGCCATTCAAGACCGTTCCCCTGCCCGAAGGCGTTTCCTATTCCACACCGGGTGGACAGATGCCCTATCTGGTCAGCTTTTATCCCGACGGGAGCAGCTCCGGTGGAGAATTTAGCCTTCGAAGTGAACGAGGTTTACAGCTCTTTGTAACCGTTGACCCAGTTACTGGTCTGGGTCGGGTTTCAAGAAACAATGAAGAATAAGCGATCCGGATTTACATTGCTGGAGGTGGTTGTCGCCATCGCGATTCTGGGCGTGGGCGTGGCACTGGCATTGCAGATCTTCAGTGGCGGCCTCAACAACATTCATCGCATCGAGCTAGCTCACCAGGCGATGTATCACGCCGAGAATGTTATGAATGATCTGCTGGCTGACCGAGACCTTCGGGAGCCGGCCGCCTTCTCGGGCGATATCAATGATGAGTTCTCTTATTCTGCAGTCGTAGACTACTGGAATCCACCGGAGCCCACTATGTCGCTGCAGACTCCGGAGGAGAAGATGTTTCTCCTGCAAGTGGTTGTCGACATTCACTTCAAGAATGACCCGCGCGGAAAGATTTACCGACTCACTTCTTTGAAGGGTGTTT
>DATGOF010000726.1:0-2496 GCA_035306285.1 Acidobacteriota bacterium
AACTTGAAATTCGGAGTCGCGATGAGCTTATACGCTTTCTAAGGGATGAATTTATGACTTTTCCGGATGGACAGGAAACGCTCCTCGATCTGTTTGCGGATGGTGATCGAGTGGCAGCCCGCCATCGATTTGCAGGGACCCAAAAGGGGCCCTTGGGCTCTTTGCCTCCTTCGAACAAAACACTATCAGCAGAGTATTTGGCGGTTTACCGACTCGAGTCGGGCCGGATCGTCGAAGCCTGGGTGGAATGGGATAACCTGAATAGCCTCAAGCAACTCGGGCATATCCCCCCGGGAATGATCTAGCCGTCCTGCCGCTGCTAATGATAGCAGCGCCTGACATCGCAGATTCTTTTCTCGACGACGCGGGAAGCATTCAGCGGGATTAGGCCTGTTTCACGATTCAGCTCGGTCGGATTCAGCGGATCTGACTGCCAAGACTCAGACGAGGCACCTCTCCCTTGATCAATGACTCGCTGTCTCAATCCTGCGCTTTCGATAGGACAAAAAGCTGGTTGGCTCCGAAAAGAAACCTTTCACGATAAATGATCCGCAGTTTAGAAGCTTTCACGAGCAGTTTCATGTCCGCGTAGGAGAGTAGACTCTCATGCTCTTCACTGGCTTCTCGGCTGAAAAGACCGATATAGCCACCGATTGTGTGCACCATCGAAAAGGCTGGATTCGGCGTCGTTATGACAATCCGCCCCTTATCTTCTAGGACTCTCTCTAATTGCCCCAAGATCTGACGTGGGTTCGACAGATGCTCGATTACCGCAAGCATAGCGATCGTTTCGAACCGCATCTCTGCAGGAAGTTCTGTCACGAAGAGATGCTTGGGAAATTGCCGTCTTGCCTTTTCAATGACGGCACCATTGACATCGTAACCCACATAATTCTCGGGTGAGATAATAGCAGCGAGCGCTCCATCATCGCACCCGTAGTCCAGAGTCTTCCCTCTGATCCAGCGCTGAGCATGTGAAAAGCGCCGACGCCTCAACCATGGAGAAAGTATTCCTGTCACTTGTCCCGCCACGGCACGAATAGTATAAGCCAGCCGGTCCTGATGCCAGAATGGAGGCTTGAAAGATATGGAAGGATCACGAATTAGGAGATTTGGTAGCCCCAACGGGATTCGAACCCGTGTTACCGGCGTGAGAGGCCGGCGTCCTAGGCCTCTAGACGATGGGGCCACGTTGAATGACTGGAACCACTCATTTTACAAAAGTACCGCCCCTTGTCAACTTGACGCAGGTTAGCAGGGATGTCATCTTTTCTGCGACTCCCGTCTGCAGCAGCTCTGGCCTAAACCAGGGCTATCCTTCTGGTAAAGGAGACAATATGAATCGCCGACGTTTCATTAAAAACAGTCTCGTTGCAGGAGCCGGCCTGATTTCCTCCACTTCTTCAAGGGCGAGTTCTCCCGGCGCGTTTTCACCTCAGTCGGAGTTGAACTTTCCCCTTCGACTGGATTCCAACGAAAACCCTCTCGGGATCTCGCTTAAGGTTCAAGAAACCATTCAGGCAAGGCTGTCACAGGCGAATCGATATCCCTTCTCCTTTACGGAGGAACTTATTGAGGCGATAGCCCTGCACCACGGAATCGACAGGGTGTGTGTGGTGCCGGGGGCGGGGTCCTCTGAAGTGCTTCAAATGGTCGTCCAGGCGCTCTGCGACACGACAAGTCTGTTTATGTCTTCTACGCCAACCTTCGAAGTTGCTGAGAACGCCGCCCGCTCTCTCAATGTCCAGACCGCCCGAATTCCCCTCACCGAAGACTATCACCATGACCTGGAAAGGTTGAGACAACGGAGCGAGCAGCATCCCGGGAGGGTTCTGATTTATCTGTGCAATCCCAACAACCCCACAGCCACGCTTACACCAACCCGTCTTATAGAGCAATGGATCAAGGCGGCTCCCGAAAACATTACCTTTCTTGTAGACGAGGCCTATCACGAATACGTTGACGACCCGGAGTATTATTCACTGGCCCGTCTGGCAGAAACTCTGGGGAATCTCATCGTTACGCGTTCGTTCTCGAAAATCTATGCGCTGGCTGGCCTGCGTGTCGGATACGGGATCGCTGCACCTGGCGTCATTGATCGGGTGAAAGCGTTTGCATCTGCCGGAAGCGTGAATACACTGGGTGTCCTTGCGGCTGTAACGGCACTGCAAGACAGCGAATTCGTGCAGCGAGGGAAGAAAGTTAACGAGGAATCCAAGCAGCTTTTTATCCGTTTCCTGAGAGAGTTAAATCTCGATTTTCTGCCCACCCACACAAACTTCCTGATGTTTCGAATTCGAGGGCCGTTCGGCGACTTTGTCAGTCGCCTTCGGGAGGCCCGGATTCAAATAGGACGAGCCTTCCCTTCCATGGGCGAGCACTGCCGGATCTCCCTGGGACTGCCGCACGAGATGGAATACGTCGGTCGGGTGCTTCTGGATTTTCGGGAAAAAGGCTGGATCTAGCGCAAGTTTACGGAGCCTCCATTTAGGGGAT
>DATGOF010000727.1:0-6278 GCA_035306285.1 Acidobacteriota bacterium
CCGAAACGAGTTCGAACTTGATCTACGGTCCGCCGATACTGGTCGTACTGAAGGGGGAAATTCTTACCCCAGACGGCCGGATCATCGGTTGAATCTGTGATCTCGACCACTCGGTAGAAGGGGTTTCGAGCTTCTTGCTTGCGCTCCATGATATTGACGAGCAGAGCTACCAGTCCGAACGTGACCACAGCCGAAATAATGATCCAGAGTGCGATATTTGTGATTCGCCTCCTACCCTGTGTCTTATTCATCTTGGAATCCTTTCGCCCTCAAAGATGTCCTACCGAGGCATGGCACCGAACGCACGGAGCGGGTGAAGATGGAGAGTGGAAATTTAGAGACTCGACAATCGTCTCATGGCACTTCTTGCAGGCTGCGTTGGTGATTTCTAAGTTGTGAGACTTGATCTGTAGAGGTTCATGAAACAGACCAGTAGTGAATCCGAACGAATGCCAGAATCCATTTGAAGCTTTGGCTGCATACTTGGAGAAGATCCCGTCTGGCGTATGGCAGTCGTTACAGACGGCCGCATTCTTATGACTTCCTTTCAGCCATCCATCATAGTAGGAGGTCATGATATGGCAATTAGCACAGGCCGCAGGATCGTCAGTGAGATATGAGCTGCCCCGGGCATATACAAACGTATAGGCGCCAATACCGATTGCTGCCCCCGCCAGTAGTGCCAAAAGAAAAAAACCCAGGGCTGGAGTACGCATACAACGTCATCTTAGCAGTACAACGGAAAAGAATTGAGACCCCTTTCCGACCTTTCTTGTCGGTCCGCTATGACGCAATAGCCGGCTGAGACCTGGAGGGATTCACAGCAGCTGCACAGAACTTGTGGAACTCCCCCCCTTCCTCAAGAAAAATTCCAGTAGAAGACAACACTGGAAAAACCTCTACCTGGAAACGGCCGAGGAAAGGCCCCGGTCATTGACACTGGCAGACAAAAGGTATACTTCGTGATTTTATGTTCTTCTCTCTATTACTCGCCACACTACTGATCTCAGTCGCTGTGTCTTTTACAGTCGCTCGCCTCTTTAAAGGATCCATAGAACATATCCTGGATCGGGTTCTTTCCGATTCTATCTATCACGCATGGGTCCGCTATCTGATGTTTGCGATATACGTCGTGGGGATTTCCAACGGTGTGAGGATCTGGGACCTCGAGCGATACATTTCTCCAGGTGTCTCTTCCCGTGTTCCCCAGGAGCCGCTGGTCCTTACCTCGGAACGATGGGTGCTCGAGGTCTATCGGACCATGATCGGTACGCTGCAGGGGATAGCCTGGCTCCTACTCGTCTTTTTCGTCTTTGCACTCATCGCCTTCGTCATCGTTCGAATCGGGGAGATGAAATACCGCTCAAAAAGAGAGCAGCAGGGCGCTGAGCGCGCTTGAGATCTAATGAACAGCTGATCTCGATTACCACGGACGGAAGGATGTAGCTGGTCCGGAACCGAAGAGTCGCAGCGGAGCAAGGCTAACCCGGATTGTGTTGACTAGTTGCAGCACATACGGGCCGAGTTCTTCTGCCCCATGGGTGGAACCGGAACCGTAGACCGAAGGTGATGGGAGAAGCTTTCATGCGCCGATTCAAGCAGAACACTGGTCTGCTCGGGTTTTAGATTCATCAGTTTCGCAAGTTCCCGGGAGGACAGGTTCCGGTAACGATTGAGGACGAAAATGCGTCGCAGTTGAGCGGGCATTGAATCCAGCGCTTTCAGAATCCCCTGATGGAGCTTCGCTCGCTCTTTAGCAGTTAATCGCTTGTTCATACAAGAAACCCCATATCCTATATGCTTGCAATTTAGAGTTGGTTTCAAAACTGCCAAGTGTTCTGATTACAGTCGCTTCCAAAGACTCACTGAATCGGCCGCCAAGAATGAGTGAGAAAGAAGACGCTGGCTCTGCTTTGGTACGCGTGCCAGCTGACATTCGATCCTGAAAAAGACTTGAATCCCAGGGTAAGGCGATAGCCTCAATTTTAGACTGACGTGAAAGATTGCAAACCAGCGGTTTACACATATCGTCTGTTTTTCTTCTAGAATTGGCACGAACTACTTTCATCTCTGAAGTGATTGGGAGATCATTCACCGGGTTGACGAGCCATATCGGAAGAACAGAGGGAGGCGACATTTTGCGACGGTCTAGAGCCTCGCGCAGATCTAAGCGAGCCGGCGCGGCTGCTGAGAGCGAGGAGTCTCCAGCGCCACGAATTGGACTGGTCATTCAAAATGACAGTGTGCGCATTCGGCTGGAGAATGACCTCCGTTACCTCGGCTACCAGGTTTCATTCGCTAGTAGGGATCTGGAAGACCTGGCTTTACCCCATCCTTCCTTAGACCTAATCATTTCCGACAAACAGCTCAGGGGAATGGATCCGGAACATTTACCAGAATCTGTCTCAACCCAACTTAGAAGTCTTCCCGTTTTGTACCTCGCTCGAGATCAAGAGGACCCTGAGATCTCCTCGAAGGGCTTTCATTTTCCCTGTACACCGCGAGATCTGTTGCTGGCAATTGAGGTTCAGCTGGGGGGCTTGCAAGCCGTTTGGCCTGAAAAGACAGAGAGCGAAGTGAAATACCGCACCCTGTGGGAACAGGATGTAGCGGCAAATGCGATTACCACCAATGATGGAAGCCTGATCGACTGCAATAATACCTTCCTCCAGATGCTTGGATACGACTCTGTTGATGAGCTCAGAAAGATACCTGTCGAGCAACTGTATCTCGACCCGTCTGACCGCTCGGTGATGCTTGAGACCATCCGAGACGCCGGTAAACTCGAATTCTATGAGTTAAAGCTGCAGCGGCGCGATGGTCGCGCCATATCCTGTATCGCCAATCTGTTTGGCACCTTCAACGACAAAGGAGAACTCGTTCAAATTCACAGCCATCTCATCGATAACACTCGCCAGAAGCGTTTAGAGGAACGGCTCAGGCAAGCTCATAAGATGGAGGCAATCGGTCGCCTTACCGGAGGCATCGCGCATGATTTTAACAACCTGCTCACCGCCATCCTGGGATACTCGGAACTACTGCTCAAGCAGTTGAAAGATGAACACCTTCGACGAGATCTCGAGCAGATTGTCAATGCCGCCAATCGTGCCGGAACACTGACCCGACAGCTTCTGGCATACAGCCGCCGCCAGGTCTTGCAGCCAACTTCGCTGGACCTGAACTCGGTTCTACGTGATATGGAACCGATGGTGCGGCGAGTGATCAGCTCAGATATCGAACTGGAATTTTCCTTGGACAAGAATCTCAAGAAAATCCATGCCGATCCAGGGCAGATTCAGCAGATTACGCTTAATATGATCGTCAATGGTCGGGATGCAATGCCGAGAGGCGGTCGCCTCTCCATCGAAACCCGGAATCTAACTCTACGAGGGGAGGTTGACCACGAAGGTAATCCTATTCCTGACGGCACTTATGCCCGGCTCGCTGTGCAAGACTCAGGAACGGGAATCGAGCAAAGTGTGGTCGAACGAATGTTCGACCCCTATTTCACCACCAAGGGGCTGGGCAAAGGGAGCGGACTCGGACTGGCGACAGTCTACGGAATTGTTAGACAGAGTAATGGCTTTATTCGGGTTCAAACTTTTCCAGGTCATGGCACCCTTCTGGAGGTCCTTTTCCCTGCCATCGGTACAGCTGAAAAGGACACAAGTCAGCCGCTTGGTCGCAAGGTTCTCTTTCTCATTGCCGACGACAAGAAAAGAATACGCCTGCTCTACTCCTTGCTCACACAGGAGGGATTTACGGTGCTGGAACCGGTCCGCTCCTCGGAATTTCCAGCACGTCTAAGTTCGCTCAATCAGCCCGTAGACCTATGGATTCTCGATGCGTCTATTGCCCGCCATAAGATTACTGACTTGAAACAACTGATCAGGGGGAAACAAGATGGAGCACGAATTCTATCCCTTCGAAGCTTGTTCGGCCGTCATGCAAACGCCTTTCGACCTTACCTTGAATCGGACCAGATCGATCTTATCTACCACGTAAGAAAAGCGCTCGACCAGCAGCAGACGGACACTCTAGAGTAGCCCCCAGGCTAATCCACACTTTGCTACGCGAGTTGACCCTGATCCTTTCTGAGTGGGTGAAATACCCCTATCCAGATCACCATCGCCACGACAGGCGTCTCACGAAATACAATATTATGAGTCACTTAGGAATTTCTTTTTCAGGCAATAGAAGATGGCACCTACTTTGCTTTTCAGTTAGGAGTTGTCGTGTTGCATGCGGATTTTTACATAAGTCAGAAACGTGAGTTGGCACAGGCAAGATTTAGCAAAGCGCTTTTCCGCTTTCTCGTTTTGTTGCTGGTTTCGACCAGCATAGAGGGCGAAACGTTTGAGCGTCTTGACCTGCAACAGGCGATTGAGCTGGCGCTTTCCAACAATCCTCAACTGCAAGCCGCTGAACATCGTCTGGAGGGGCGTCGACAGTTCACACGGTTCAGCGACGTTCGCCCAAATCCGTCAATCACTCTGCAGACGGAGAACTGGCGATTCAGCAGAAACCCAGCCTTTGTTCCGGGAGACGAACTCGATTTATTTGCTTTCATAACACAGCCGCTGGTCAGAGGAGATAAGAGAACCAGACGATTCGAAGTGGCCAGCGAAGACCAACGGCTGGCTGAACTGGAACTCGAAGCACTTCGATGGCAAATCCAACAGGAGGTGAAGCTCGCTTACTGGCAGGCGCTGGCCACTCAAAAGGAACTGAATCTTCTAAAAGAAAACCTTTCCTACTTTAATGAGATTACCGAATACCATCGGGTGCGGGTAAGGGAAGGTGTAATGGCCGAAGCAGACTTGATCCGAGTGTTGCTGGAGGAAAAAAGAATGGAACTGGAAATAGCCCGAGCAGAACTTGAAGCTCAAAGGGCCAGGTCCCGGCTTCTCCGTTCGATGGGATCTCCAGCGCAGACTCCGGACTTCCAACTTGTGGATCTTCCCCTGACCCACCCGACCAGAGCTGGCGTCGGTCGAAGTGAACTAATTGAAACTGCCGTAACTCGGAGGTTCGAGGTTCGTATTGCTCAGGCCCGTGCTGAACGTGCCCGCTCTCAATTGGCACTGGAGAACGCACTCGCAAAGCCCGATTGGGAAGTCATCTTCGGATACAAGCGAAACTCCGGCTTCGACACTCTTCTAGCGGGTCTTCACATTCCGTTACCCCTTTTTGACAAGAATCTGAGCGAGATCTCAATGAGCCGGAGTGAAGTCGACCGGACCGAGGCGACTCTGGAAGGTACAATACGCAGGGTTGTATCCGAAGTTAATGAATCGATTGGGTCGTTACAAAAGCATTACTCCGTGCTCATAGAAATGGAACGGGGGATCCTTGATCGAGCCAAGGAGTCCTGGCAGATCTCGCGGGCGGCGTACGAAGAAGGGGCAACAGACCTCCTTCGCCTGCTCGACAGTCAGAGAGCCCTGAATGAGGTCAACCGTCTTTATACGGAGTCACAGATGCGATACCAGATCAGCCTCATCGAACTGGAGACATCAGTCGGGGAGGCGGATTTGAACATCGGAATGGAGGTTCTCAGTGAACCTTAATCGCGTGATCGTGATTGTCATGGCGGGGCTCGCAGTTCTCCTGCTGGGATGTAGCCCGCAAGACAATGGCAGCACGACAGCCGATCTCAAGCAGCCGTCAGGGCCTCCTGAGAATCTCCTGACTGAAATCGGGATTGAGCCGTCCATCGTCAGGGAAGGTCAGATTGAAATTGTTCAGGCCGAAATGCTGGAACTGCCGGTCTCACTCGACGTCAACGGTCGAATCGGGCTGAACCAAGATCGGACTGTTAGAGTGGGTGCCGTTGTTGACGGTCGAATTACACAGATTCTCGCCAGTGTTGGCGATTCGGTAAAACGGGGACAGACGCTGGCCTGGCTTCATAGCCATGAAGCCCACGACGCTCGCTCTGAGTACGCCAAAGCGCTCTCTGAACTGGAACGGTACAAAGCTGAGGTTAAGTATTATGAAGAAGCCCGTGATCGTACCAGCAGACTGTACAAGTTGAAAGCCGGATCGCTGGTCGAGCTGCAGAAGGCAGAGTCAGAGCTAAATGGCGCCCGCGCTCGTTTAAAGATAGCAGAGGCTGAAGCGAGACGGGTGCTGGAACAACTGACGCACATCGGTATTGATCCCGAAGATGTTTCGGAGGATGCAACACCGTTCGAACATGGCGATGCGGAAACCGCTGTTCCGATTCGCTCGCCCCAGTCGGGAGTCATTCTGCAACGGCTGGTCACTCCGGGAAC
>DATGOF010000728.1:0-3521 GCA_035306285.1 Acidobacteriota bacterium
TGGTACATTTCCCCCCTTTGCACCTACCCTCTCGAATCCTTTCACGGGTTTTGTTCTTCCTGGTGAAGGAGCCGGCGGAATCAACATCATTGATAACAGCCTGGAAAATCCCACCATTCAACAGATCAATCTGGGTATTCAGCAACAGTTCGGTGAAAGTTTCGTGTTGAGGGCAGACTATCTTCGAAATCGGGGAACGCAGTTCATCATTGGACGAACTATTGGAGAGGTCTACAACCCCGTGGTCGACGGACCGGATTCAGTGGTCAATTTGGAGTCGAGCGTTGGTACTCAATACGACGGCTTGCTGGTGAGCTTCGAGACCCGCTTCAATCGAAGGTTTCACATGCGAAGTAGCTATACATTGTCCAAATCTTTTAACTACTCCAACGACGACCAGATCCCTTTCGCCGAGGGCCCTGTGGATCCTCAAAATCTAGAACTGGAATATGGACCAGCCCCCACGGATCAGCGCCATCGCTTTACTTTCAACGGCTACTGGGAACCAGCACCACGGACACGGCTATCCATGATTTGGACGATGGCTTCAGGCGTTCCCATGGATATCTTGATGCCGGATGGGCTTAGCCGCATTCCGGCACTTCAGCGCAATGCCGGAGATCGGCTCTTCCACACCGGGGCAGATCTGAACGCTTTCCTGAATCAACTTAACCAGAATGGGGGTGTGGACGGTACGCTGCTTCCTCTGGTTGATCCCTCCGTCCGGTTCAGCGATTCTTTTCAGTCGGTGGACATCCGCCTGGCCAGAGAATTCTCGGTAGGGGAGTCTACAATTGTCCCCACCCTGGAAGTCTTCAATTTGTTCAACGTCACCAACATTCTGGGTGTCTCGAATCTCAACTACTCTGGCTTCAGTAACGTACTAACCCGAGATAGTTCCGACCCAGCAGATCCCGGGTACCTTCGTTCTTCGAACTTCGGTACACCGATTACCACGGCCGGAGGAGTCCTCGGTTCGGGAGGAGCGAGAGCATTCCAGTTAGCGGTTCGAATTGCCTTTTAATTCTGGAATAAATTGACTGAAACACTGCCCCAAAGACTCACACTTTTGTCGGCGATAGCCCTGCTCGTGGCCGAAGTCGTTGCAGTCGGAATCTTTCTGACGGCGGGCCGAATGGCAATAGTACTGCCCGGAGTAAGTTGGATTCTCGCCGTCTGGTGTGGGATGAGTCTCATGGCTCTCTGCGGGGCCCTGTGCTATGGACAACTCGCGTCTCGCTACCCCACAGCAGGAGGGCTATATGTCTACACGAAGGAGATCTGGGGTCCTGCTGCCGCCTTTCTCTACGGCTGGATGTCGCTGTTCGTAGTGGATCCCGGAATAACGGCCGCCCTGGCGGTAGGGGCCGGAGAGTATGCCGTTCTTCTGGGTCCACTCAATTCACTACACCCTGTTGTGGTCGCGGTTCTACTGATCTTTTTGCTTGCCTTCACCAGTCTGATCGGAACACAAAGAGCTTCGGCGTTCCTTGTAATTATTGCCGGTCTAAAGGTGGGTTTGTTGCTTTTTGGTACTGTCGCCGCTGCCTTTTTGGGAGATCCGGAGAACATTCTGAGCTGGTCAAGTCCAGCCGCCCTTTCCTCTTCTCAGTATTCGCTTACAGCCGCACTGGCAGTAGCTCTTGTGGCCGCCTATTTCTCATTCGGGGGATGGTGGGATCTAACCAAGATGACAGAGGAAATTCAGAACCCAAAAGGCTTGGTTCGCCGCGCCCTGGTAATTGGAGTCGCTTTAGTGGCGACTCTCTACATCCTACTGACATTAGCATTTCTTTACGTGGTTCCATTTCAGCCCAATATGGACGGCGAGGCCTTCCTCGGCGTCATGGCCCGAAACATGTTCGGCGAGAATGGCGAGACCCTCCTTTCCAGTCTGGTTCTGCTATCAATCATCGGAACCTTAGCCGCGTTGCTGGTAGCATGTCCTCGAGTGTACTTTGCCATGAGCCGTGACGGACTCTTTTTCAAGTCTGTGGCTTCGGTTCATCCACGCCTGGGAACACCTGTCCGAGCAATCCTCCTCCAGGCGGGGCTGGCAATTCTAATGGTGGTATCCGGAAGCTTTGAAGAAATTACCGGCTACTTCATTTTCGTAGCCAATCTATTCGTCGCGCTACCCGTTCTGGGGCTGATTTATCGCTCTGGGCATGGTCGCGATTGGCCTGGCAAGAGATATCTGGTGAGTGCAGTGGTTTTTATCACCGGTGCCGCAATTCTCCTTTTTGTCATTGCATTCGAACATCCCTTCAGATCCTTCCTGGGCTGTGCAGTTGTAGCCTTAGGTTTGCCGTTCTACTGGAGGTTCTTGGCGGCAGATCGTTTTTCCGGTTGGTAAGCTAAAGGTGCCGGCTTCAAATCAGGACCAAATAATCAACAAGGAGTGAATAGGAGTAAGAAATGACCTGGATCAAGACAATTCCCCTGAACACAGACGATCCCAAGTTGCGAAAAGCCCTTGGACTTCAGCGGAGTCTCTATCCCAAAGAATATGACGTGCCGGTAGAGGCAGTCGGCGACGAGAGCATTATGGCTTCCCACACCTTGATACCAGAAGCTCTCGAGCATGCCTTTGCGACCTTGGGCGTGCTGTTGTCAGATGACCTCCCGCTCTCCAGGGCCCAGCACGAGATGATTGCTACTGTGGTTTCAGCAGTCAACCACTGTCACTACTGACTGGAATCGCACGCAGAGTTTCTGCGTCGAGTCACCGGAGATGACGATCTTGTTCAGGCGATCCGTACCGATTACCGAAAAGCCGCTCTCAGCGAGCAGGATCGGGCTATGCTGGACTATGCCGCGCAATTGACGCGGGATGCGACAAAAATCACGCCTGCTTCACTTGACCGGCTTCGGGAAGTCGGTTTCGATGATCGCGGCATATTGCAGATCACCTTAATTGCGTCCTGGTTCAACTACATTAACCGAGTGGCAGACGCGCTAGGGGTCGCCCGGCCCGATACCCTTCAGGGGAGCGATGTCTAATTGTGAGGGGCGGCCTTTTTCTGCCGCCCCTCGGAGAACCTGCTGATACTGAGCCGGCCGATTTTTACGACAAAGAGACAGAGGAGTAGAATCGCCGTCCTGGCGGATGCGAGCGAAGAATCCGGCAACTTACCTCGACCTATATAGGTCACAGTCGAACTCCTTCGGTAAAGCCTCTCTCGGGAGCTCCTGGTAGCTTTTCCCGGTGATGAACTTGGGACTCGTGTTCCCCGGATGTATCCGAAAGACCATCTGGGCTTCTCCAGGAACCGAAAGAAGGCAATTCTGCGAAGCTGCCGTCTGAGTCATGTAGTTGTCCGCTCCTGACTGCAGGCCAAGAAACGGATTTTCCCTCCAGTAGGATTTCAGATAGCACAGAGAGCTTCCAAGTGCCCGATTCTCGATACCACTGTACCTAAATACTCTTTTGCTGCGCTCGTCAAAACAGAGGGCTGAATGATATCCGACCATTGACTTATGGCTCGTAAGCAGTAGACCTACTTGTTCTTCAACTCGGG
>DATGOF010000729.1:0-7676 GCA_035306285.1 Acidobacteriota bacterium
CACAGGGACAGAAAGGGCGTGCACATAGTCCTCGGTATGAGGAGAAAGAACTGTGTGCGACCCGAATTCTTCGTGCCGAAGCCATCTGTTTATAGGGAAACTGTAGTTGATTGCACGAGGATTGAAGTCTAGTCCGTGGTCTGAAACCAGAGCGACGACGGTTCGTTCTCTTCGACGGCTTTCTTCGATGGCCCGAAAAACCGCTCCAACCCAATCGTCCAGCCGGACCAGCCATGCCAGTGTCCTGCGGTAATCGGGATCGACGTGAAACTGGTGATCGAGAGTTGGAAAAATGACGCTAATTAGATCGAAGGGCTCCTTACCCTTATCATCCAGTTCCACTATCTTAGAGGCTGCCAGGTGTGAAAGCGCCTCATCATTCCATTCAGGATAATCAGGATGATAGACGATATGGGAGAACTGTTGCTTGAGGATGCCAAAGGGGTTGAAGTCCTGCCTTCCGCCTCGAACAAGGAACTTTCCCAAATTCGAGAGCTGCTCAACCGGACGTTGACGATATAGCAGTTGAATAGAGGTCCATGTCTTTTCTCTCGGAAAGAAGTCTTCCAAAAGGGGGATGCCGAGCAGGTCGAGCTGCCAGACGGCCGCCGTCTTTCCACTGCCCTTGATCAGCTGATTGACCGATTCGCGGAGGCCGTCCAAATAACCATGGAGCTCTCCCGTGGCACGATTGAAGTAAAAATGATTCTTGATGATACTCGGCTGCCCGCTGTCGATCATAGCCCAGGCAGCAGCAGACAGGGGCAAGGTTCCGGAATAGATCGTCTCGGCTCGGCTACCATCGATGGCGAAGTAGTGGTGAAGGTTTGGCAGAAGGATTTCCCGTCTCAGCAGTTCAGAAAGCTCCTGATGAGCACGCCGAAAGTCCTCTGGATAAGGAAGCATGTCGGCATAGGCAGCGTATGGCTCCAATGCGGCGTTCAAAAACACTCCCGACAATCCGTCCACCTTAATAAGAACGAGCCTCTTTCCTTCATCGATTTCCGCGTGGAGGAAAGAGAGAGAGGCAGCCGCCATCAGAAACAAAAAGGAGCAGGATCGGAGCCATTTAGAAAACATAGCGTCGTTCCGTTCCTCTTTAGTTGAATGTTTCTGCGTCGAATGCTTCTGCAGAGGAGCGATCCTCCGCCCTAAGGATCGGTATGGCAGCAAAAAGCCTACCGGCATAAGAGGCAGGAATTAACGACGGACTCAGCTGGTGGATGCGCTCCAGAAAGGCTCGCGAAGTGTTGGTAGTCAGTTCCTGGTCGTAAGCCACCAGAATCTCCCACGCTGCGGCCACCTCTTCCCAGGAGTAGCCTGCTAGATGCACCTCGTCGTTAAAATTGTCAATCAATCTCTTGGCTCGCTGGAAACGGTCTGCTTCTTGGAATTCCTGGAGGTGTTGTGCAAAGATCGCCTGGTTGCCAAGGTCCAGGGTAGAACGGATTCGATCTTCAAACAGCTGGCGTAGAGCGAGCTGGAGGGTTTTTTCTTGACTGTGAAGAAGCGCCGCAAAATTGCGCTGATTATTCACCGTCTGCCTTTCGAAAGACTCCGACAGAGGATTCACAATTCTTCTCTCGAGAAAACTCAAAAGGATGTCATTTGTATCGCTGTCGAAGTTCCACCCCAGGCGGGCAAAAAGCCTGATCTGTTCGACTCCGGAAATGACTGATGTGTTGGCGAATCGAGTAAAGTCCTTGCGGTGCAAACCGTACTCAACAACCCTCCTGGCGGTGTTGTAAAGAAATGGTAATCGGTTGATGGCTAAGAGGTGATCGATTGCCACCTTCATCGTGTTCGTGAGCTCGCGCTTGCGAACAGTTGTAGGCTGAAAAAAGTCAGCTACAAGAACCGGCTTTAACTGGAAATCACTATTGAGAACATAAAAGGCCAGAGGGATTTTTTCTTCCGGATCGTGCTCCACAAGAGCCTGGACTTCAGGGTGAGTAAATGGATTGTAAGAGAGATCAAACGGATTGTACGAGGGCCATTCGGGTGGTGTTTCGGGTAGATCACGGCCTCTGATGAAGAGCACTGCCGCGCGACTGACCGGGGGTTGTCCCGGAACCCCGTAGTCGACGATTTCGACTCCTAAATGGTAAAAATTTGCCTCGGAATGCAGATACGAGGCGACTTTCCCAAGTTGCTCACGCTGGTGGCTTTCGTAACTTTCAACCAACCTCACTGACGGTTCGTCGCCGAAGAGCAAGCCGAACGGGCTCCGATTAACCAGAAGGTGATATTTCAAATCAAGCAAGGCCGATGAAGAAAGGTGGTCTGGTGACGGATTATCGTTACTGGCGGCCTGATAGAGGAGCAACAGCGTGTAGACCTGATGAAATCGCCGATCGGTTAAATCATCCCGATAGTGAGTATAGCTCTCTACAGCGAAGCGGAAAGGATTAAAGAGATTCGCCCAGCCGGCCACTTTTTTGAACACTCCCCATCCCGCACTTCGTTTCGCCTGTTTGCGTGTAGCCTCCCAAGTAAGGTAAGGAGAAGGAAAGTCGAGGTCTTGATCGAGCAAATCCTCCTCGGCCTGGTCCGAAGAATCTTGACTCGACCAGAGGTGCGGAATGAGGGCTTTCGTTTTCTGGAGCCAGCCAGGATCCGTCTGACTGAGGTTCCATATCGCCATCCATTCATTTTGGCCGTCGCTCAGGGGACGAATAGCAATGGCCAGCAGTGGGAGAAACTCCTCAGGTTGCTCGAGCCCGAGCACGGAAAGCGTGAACCGGTAACGTTCCTGTGTGTTGTTAGGTACGTACAGGTGATAACTCCGGATGGTGACCTTTTCAGCCTGAGGATCGGCGAAGAGTTGCGCTGCCGTTCTCGCCAGCCCGAAGGAGCAGAAGAAAGAAACAATGACAGGCCATGCAAAGAATCGTTTATTCATCCGTCAATCTTTCAAGGTTGGAGTTTTTGAGCTCATCGTCCATCTAACTTGCTGAGGCTATTGTAGCAGCCCTTACCGGTCACAACGATTTTCCGGACAGCAGGTCGCCTGCCCAAAAGAATGACGAATGATAACGTTCATTGGTTCAATCTCTAAAGTCAGAGATGGGGTAATTTCCGATCACGCTCGGAAATTAAATTGCTGGCTAGAGCTATGCAGATACCAGGCCGGGGGTAGCCGCTTTACTCCGCTGCGTCTCCTGTGTTTCTGTGGTGAAATCCTTCTGACTCCCTCTATTGTAAATGAAATTCAATTTCAACTTGACACGCTAGGAGCGCGCTCAGATAATCAGTACCTCTTTAGTACTATTTCTCGTGATAGAAAGGGAGGACGTGGTTGCAGCACGTCCTCCCGGAATGCGCCGATTGACAGCGCACTCGACGTACTTGTCAATCTATTGTAGTCCCGTCTGTCAGTCAACGCGTCTTCCTTCTCGAGAAGCTCTGAAAACTAGTTCAACAGGCTTTTCAGGTCTGCATTTCGCCCCGGGTGGAGCGTGACCTTGAAAGAAATGGAGGATTCTCGAATGAAGGGAACTGCTTCGGTTCTTCTGCTGGCGTTGTGGATTGTTGTGACGTTGGTCGTGTCGGTTGCCGCCCAGAACAGCGGCTCACTGATCGGTTCGGTTGTGGACTCGAGTCAAGGTGTTATCCCGGGCGCAAGCGTGACTCTCATCAACGAGGAGGGGAAGGAACGGGCCACTCGAACCGACCAGGATGGACAGTTTTACTTTCCCTCACTCAGCCCCGGCCCCTATACACTTCTTGTTGAGTACTCCGGGTTTCGGCCCTTTACCCAGTCCATCCAGGTCAGCAGCGGCGAAAACCTGCGCCTGTCGATACAGTTGCAGGTCAGCGTGGCTCGCGAAGCGATCACGGTCACGACCGGAGAGCAGCAATACAAAGAGGGGATGGCTCAAACTGCTACTAGAACGGCTACTCCCATTGAGAATTTGCCTTTCTCCGTTCAGATCATCGGTCGGCAGGTGCTGGAAGACCAGAGTGCCTTCCGACTCGACGAAGCGCTGCGCAATGTCAGTGGAACCGTCTTCGTGGATGGTGGAGAAGGGCTGCAGATCTTCTCTCGGGGGTTCAGTGCCACCGTCCTTCGCGACGGATTTTCTAGAACCGAGTTTACCGACGGAGATGTCAGTCGCGTTGACATAGACACGGCAAACGTGGAGCGGGTGGAAGTTCTCAAGGGTCCGGCATCGGTTCTGTACGGAAGGGGGAACCCCGGAGGTACCATCAATCTCGTCACCAAACGCCCTCTGGCAACTCGTTATGGTCGCATTGCCTTTAGCACCGACCGATTCGGTTTGCTTCGACCTTCCATTGACCTGTCGGGGCCGCTCTCCTCTACCGGCGGCATTCGCTATCGGTTTAACGCCTTGTTTGATCGGGGTGAAAGTTTTCGGGATGAGGTCGAGTCACGAGAATTTTTTCTGGCGCCCATCATTTCGTGGGACCTGTCGCCCACAACGACTCTGACCTTCGGCTCAGAGTACGGCGAGATTGAGTCGACGCCGGATGTTGGTCTACCCAGGATTGGTGACGAGGTTGTGCCGGGCCTCCCCTTCGACCGTTTTTTGGGCGATCCGTCGGATCTGAGCCAGGACTTGAAGAGGACGTTCAGCTTTTTTCTCGATCATCGTTTGAATACAACCTGGCAATGGCGCACCGCTTTCGCTTACTCCAATACAGACAGCAGTACCGGGTTTACACGGGGAACCTCTCTCCAAGAGGACGGTCGTACGCTGGGTCGAAGCTTTATCGACAGTAAGTTTGGGTTTGAGGATGTGCGAGTCCAGAATGATTTGACCGGGCTATTTCGGACGGGGACGATGACCCACCAGGTTCTTTTTGGTTTCGAGGCCGCCTGGCGGAACACTGATGTCCTTTTCGGTTCCTCTCCAGCAGAGTCGGTTGACATTTTCAATCCGAGCTACGGAACTGGTGGTCCTTCCGAGGATCCGTCCTTTGTCTTTGTCTCGGAAGGGGGGCGCGACCTGCTCGGCTTTTATTTACAGGATCAGATCAGCTTGACTGAGAACGTCATCTTCGTAGCCAGCGCACGATTCGACGATGTTTCTCAGGATATAACCAGTGGTCTGATTGGGAATACCAGCTCCCAACCCGTCAAAGATGATACTGCTTTCAGTCCCAGGGTCGGGCTTGTTTACAAACCGGTAAGCGATCTTTCGCTTTACGGAAATTTCAGCCGCTCCTTCCAGCCACAGAATGGTACACCTATAGCCGTTGACGGCACGGTCCTCGAGCCGGAGGAGGGTGAATTGAAAGAAGTCGGCGCGAAGTATCGGTTGCCGGGCGGGCAGTTCATTGCTACTGTCGCTCTGTACAAACTCGAACGCCAGAACGTTGCAACTCCGGACCTAATTAATCCCGGCTTTCAGGTCGCCGTTGGAGAGCAGTTGAGTCGCGGTGTCGAGCTAGATTTTTCCGGCGAATTGATTCCTGGCTGGCAGCTAATAGGGGCCTATGCCTTTACGGACGCCGAGATCGTTCAGGACCCCAGGTTCACTACCGGTAATCGTCCTCATGGCATTCCATCGCAGAGTTTCAGTCTCTGGAGTACCTACAGAATGCAGGCGGCTGCTTTTCGCGGCCTGGGCTTCGGGGGAGGTGTCTTCTATGTTGGACGCCGACCTGGTGACAATGCCAACCAGTTCTTCGTCCCCTCCTTTAGTCGAACCGATGCGACGATGTTTTACGAATGGGAGAATTATCTTCTACAACTGAATCTGCGGAACCTCTTCAATCAAGATATTCTTTTGAATCCGACGCGAAGCAATTTCTTCTTGCCTGGGGAGCCTTTCAATGTGCGAATCTCATTTTCCTACCGGTTTTAGCCGGTATAAAGCAGACGCGATAGCAACGAAATGATGCGAAACCGGATCTATCAGATCCACCTCTTTATGGGTCTCTTTCTGGGTTTGATTGTTTCTTTCGTCGGGCTGACTGGAAGCGCCGTCGTTTTCAAACCGGAAATCGACCGATGGTTGAATCCGGAACTGTACAATGCACCGGTTAGTTCACAGAGGATCCCCGTGGAGCGGGTTGCCGATTACGCGAGCGCTGCCTATCGATGGGGCGATCCTTCCTTCATGATTATCCATTTCCCGCTTAGACCCGGTGACGTGTATAGAGTTCTCATGAAAGAGGGGTTTCAAGAGGACAGTGGTCCCTGGCTGCAGGCGATGATCGATCCTTCTTCTGGAGAGCTCCTTGGTGCCCACAATCCGGAGCAGACTCTGGGAGGTGCGCTAATCGCGCTTCATGTGCATCTCTTTACCGGAGAACACCACTGGGGAGGAAAGCTGGTTGGTTTGACCGGGGTGGTCCTCCTTGCTTTTTGCATGACCGGAATCTACCTGTGGTGGCCGGGGTTACAGAAGCTTGCGTCAGCATTCAAGATCAAATGGCAGGGGAGTACGCGCAGGACAAGTTATGACTTGCACAGAGTAGGTGGAATCGTAATGACGATTCCTCTCCTATTGCTTGTGCTGACCGGAGTGGTCCTTGCTTTTCCCGGCTATGTAAGACCGGCATTTAATCTGATTGTCCAGCCTGAGCATCCTCCTCAGGCTCCTCAATCGAAGCCGATCGAAGGTGCTCGAAGGATCAGTCTGGACCGAGCTCTGGAAAGTGCTACTCGGGTCTGGCCGGAGGCTCAAGTGACTTCAATTACGCTCCCTGGTGGTCCAAGAGGCGTTTTCACCGTACGCAAGCGATTCCCTGGCGACCCGTACCAGCACTACAACAATGGAAGGGGACGGCTGTGGATCGATCAGTACAACGGCGAAGTGCTGGCGCATCACGATATGCGCAACATGCCGGTCGGATCGCGGCTCCTCTTCGACTGGATTTTTCCTACCCATACCGGTGAGATTGGCGGCACAGGAGGCCGCATCGCAGCATTTCTTGCTGGTCTGTCGCCAACCTTCTTGTTTGCTACCGGGATACTCGTTTGGTATCTCCGTCGCCGTCGGTCACGATAAAGACATTCGACCACGGGACTCTGCGGTATGTCTCCTCGACTTGGTGGGAAAGACGGGTTGGCATGATGAACCCAGCTTCTATAATCGATTCAGGAACCGCAGGCAGGGTCATGTCGGGGGAACTTCCTGGCTCGTATTCTGATTCCGATTTGCTAAGGTCGCTAAACCGTATTAGGCTTTGCAACAGCAGAGGTCGTAATTATGAGTACCCAATTAAAATGGCCGGCTATCCCTTTGTCTGAGTGGCAAGATACCTGTGAGACTCTGCACCTGTGGACGCAAATCGTTGGGAAAATCCGGCTTTCAAGAATGCCCTGGATCAATCATTCCTGGCACGTTCCTCTTTATGTCACCTCGCGTGGCCTTACAACTTCGCCTATTCCATATGACACGCGCACTTTCCAGATAGATTTTGACTTTATCGACCACCAGCTTCTAATCCAGGTCAGCGATGGGAGCCAACGCTCGATTCCGCTGCGTCAGGAGTCAGTGGCTGACTTTTATGCTCGGATATTTGACCTCCTGGACGAACTCAGGATGGATCTCCAGATCGACACCAGGCCGAACGAGGTTGAGAACGCTATATCGTTCCCCGAGGACCATGTACACGCCTCGTATGATGCCGATTCCGCAAATCGCTTCTGGCAGGCACTAGTCCTCACGGATCAAGTCTTCCAGCGCTTTCGCGCGGGTTTT
>DATGOF010000730.1:0-2113 GCA_035306285.1 Acidobacteriota bacterium
GGCACGTTCGGCCGATCGATATAGGTGGGTTCCATCGAAATGGTTCACTCTTGTCGGTGAAAGGGTTGACCGAGTTCTTTCTTCTTGTCGAGTTCCACGAAGGGGAGGGATATCAAAAAGATCTATTCCGGCTGCAGAAAACCGGGACCCTCACTGATACCGATATCCAGCGGAGTGATGCTCTTTGCGATTACCTGGTCCAAATTCATGCCGTTGCAGGTACAACGAAAAGCCTTTACCAGCGCCGGATCAGGGAGTTAATGGGCCACGGCGAATGTATCATGGGGCTAACCGATAGCTACCCGCCTCACGATTCGCTGATGCCACCCGATCTTCTTGAGCGAATCGAACATTTATGCCTGTCCTGGCGCTGGCGTCTGAAGAATCGGGAGGATCGTCTGTGTCAAGTACACGGCGATTTCCATCCATGGAATCTTTTATTTCGTGACGGCACCGATTTCAGTGTGCTGGATCGATCGCGGGGTGAGTATGGGGAGGCAGCCGATGACGTAACCTGCCTGACCATGAACTATCTCTTCTTTTCCCTTCAATCCCATGGAGAGTTACGGGGGCCTTTTGAGACTCTGTTTCATCGGTTCTGGGAACGGTATATTGAAAAGACTGGAGACCAGGAAATACTCCAGCTGTGCGCTCCGTTCTTTGCTTTCCGGGGGTTGGTCATGGCAAGCCCCGTCTGGTATCCGAATTTGACAAACCAGACTCGCGAGAAGATCGTGGCTTTTATTCTCAACGTGCTGGAGAGTGAGTCTTTTGATCCATCAGGAATCCACCAGTACTACAAACCGTGACGGAAACGCCTTTGCAGTCTGGATCACCGGTCTACCCGCTTCCGGCAAATCGACGCTGGCCCGAGCACTTGTAAAAGAGTTGGCAGTTCTCAGGGTAAACGCTGTCATTCTGGAATCGGACGAACTCCGTAAGATCCTCACTCCGACGCCTGACTACAGCGCGCAAGAACGGGATTTTTTCTATTCGGCGCTGACTGGTCTGGCGGCATTGCTGGTCAGCCAGGGCTTTCCTGTCATCATTGATGCTACAGCGAATCGTAGTCTGTATCGTGAGGAGGCGAGACAGACAATTAGCCGCTTTCTAGAGGTGTTGGTGGATACGCCTCTGGAGGTTTGCATCGATCGTGACCCCAAAGGAATCTATGGCAGAGCACGTCAAGGACTGGCAGATACCGTGCCTGGATTACAGATTCCTTATGAAAACGGGAGTCGGGCTGACCTCATCGTAAGTGGCACGGAGGAATCGCCTTCCGATGCGGCTCTCCGGATCATCGCGGGCTTAAGGGAACGTAATTATCTTCCTGAACCGCCGAGGAGCGGAGCACACAGAGGAAGGCTATTGCCAGAGGAGGAGGACCTTACCTGACTGGCCCGACTTC
Organism: Acidobacteriota bacterium; assembly: GCA_035306285.1. Taxonomy (GTDB): domain Bacteria; phylum Acidobacteriota; class UBA6911; order RPQK01; family JAPXNP01; genus DATGOF01. Next base: position 1,409 of record DATGOF010000730.1, read on the forward strand.
ATCACTTCGAAGGCTTCCTCAAAATCCGTGAACGGGAATCGGTGGGTAATGACCGGCTCGATATTCAAACCACTCTGGAGCATAACCGTCATCTTGTACCAGGTCTCATACATCTCACGGCCGTAGATTCCCTTGATCGTGACCATGTTAAAGATCACCTTGTTCCAGTCGATCGCCATCTCCTGAGCAGGGATTCCCAGCATCGCGATCTTCCCCCCATGACACATATTGTCGAGCATGCTGCGGAAAGCGTCAGGCTGACCTGACATCTCGAGGCCTACATCGAAGCCTTCCTTCATGCCGAGTTCTTTCTGAACCTCTCTTAAGGAACCCACTCGGGCATCCATGGTGAGTGTCGCTCCGAGCTGACCGGCCAGCTCCAAACGGTAGGGATTAACATCCGTGACGACGATGTAGCGGGCACCGGCATGGCGGGCAACCGCCGCTGCCATAATGCCGATCGGTCCGGCTCCTGTGATTAAGACGTCTTCTCCCAGAACCGGAAAAGAGAGTGCTGTATGGACGGCATTACCAAACGGATCAAAAATCGCCTGGACGTCGCGAGGGATTTGAGGATCGTGATACCAGACGTTGGTTTGGGGAAGGACAATGTACTCTGCGAATGCACCGGGTCGGTTGACGCCAACCCCCTGAGTCGACTTGCAAAGATGGCGCCGCCCCGCCATGCAATTCCGGCAACGGCCA
>DATGOF010000731.1:0-5036 GCA_035306285.1 Acidobacteriota bacterium
CGTAGTCACACCGGAAGGCACACTCTATACCGTCTGTTGCGAGGGGATTATCAACCAGCACCCCGAGGTGAGGCGTAGCGCTCTGGTCGGAATCGGTTCTCCTCCCGCTCAGGAACCCGTCGTCTGTGTTGAGCTCTGGGACGGCCGACACTGGAAGGGATCGAATCGGCTCAAAGAGGAGCTTCTCGAGCTGGCGAGGCGTTACGAGATCACCAGACCAATCCGAAAGGTACTGTTTCACAAGTCTTTTCCAGTTGACATTCGCCATAATGCAAAAATTTTCAGGGAGAAACTCGCCGAATGGGCAACAAGGCAATTTCAATGAAAGTGCTGGTAACCGGAGGTGGCGGTTTTCTGGGAGGAGCCCTGGTACGCCGACTGGTTCAGGAAGGCTATCAGGTGAGCAGTTTTTCGCGTGGAGCTTACCCCTGGCTTGATTCACTTGGAGTCCAGCAGTTCCGTGGAGATCTCGGCGACCAAGATGCTGTCGAAAAAGCCGTTTCCGGACAAGATGCCGTCTTTCACGTGGCGGCAAAGGCCGGCATCTGGGGCAAGCCTGAAGAATTCTATCGCACGAACGTGCTAGGAACAGAGAACGTGATAGCGGCCTGCCGCCGCCAGGGCGTGCGGAAACTCGTCTATACAAGTTCGCCAAGCGTGGTCTTTGGAGGAACCGATCTCGAAGGAGTAGATGAATCAGTTCCTTATCCATCGCGTTTCACGGCACTTTATCCGAAGACGAAGGCCCAGGCCGAGGCCCTGGTCCTTCGAGCCAACGATGGCGAACTCGCTACACTTGCCTTACGCCCTCACTTGATTTGGGGCCCCGGCGATACCCATATCGGGCCGGGATTAATTGAAAGAGCTCGCCAGGGGAAATTAACTCGTCTCGGCAAGAGAGAGAATTTGGTAGACATCACCTATATCGATAATGCCGTGGAAGCGCACATCAAGGCATTAGAACATCTCAGTCCGAGTGCTGCCGCTTCCGGACGTCCCTTTTTTATCTCTCAAGGAGAACCAATTCCTCTCTGGACATTTATTAGCGAAATTTTGAAGGCTGCCGGTATTTCGTCGTCCGAGAAAACGATTCCTCCGCAGGTCGGCTATTTCGCCGGCTGGATCTGCGAGGGCCTCTTCCGTCTTATCCCGAGTCTGGGAGAACCTCCAATTACTCGATTTCTGGCACAACAGATGTCCACTGCACACTGGTTTGACATCTCCGCTGCCAGGCAATACTTAAACTACCGACCGGTTGTCGAAACCTCTGAGGGATTTCGAAGGCTCCGATCCTGCCTATCGGACGAGCCTTCTGCCCAATCCTCTTCGTTGTAGAGCCGGTCTATCTCTCTTCGAAACTCCTCGTTGATCTTTCGCCGGCGTGGTTTCAAGGTCGGTGTCAGGTGACCATTCTCAATGCTCAAGCGAACTGGGATCACCGCAAACTTCTTTATTGTTGCCCAGGGAGGCATCTCTTGATTGCTTTCATCGACCAGAGACTGAAAGTGACCTAAAACGATTGGATGTCTGACCAGTTCCTCCAGCGGCAGGTCATCAATACCCTTTCTCCGGGCATAGTTGCGCAGGTTTGTAAATTCGGGAAAGATCAAGGCCGCACAGAATTTACGCCCCTCACCGACGACAACCGCATGCTCTACCAGGAGACTGCTTTCCAAACGGTTTTGCAGCGGCTGGGGCATTACATATTTTCCGGTAGAAAGTTTGAAAAGATCCTTTTTCCGGTCCGTAATAATCAGGGCACCTTCAGGCGAAAACTTTCCAATGTCCCCTGTATGAAACCAACCATTCTCATCGATCGCCTCTTTGGTAGCCGCAGGATTTCGATAATAGCCCTTCATCACGTGAGGCCCCCGGGTAAGGATCTCTCCGTCTGAGGCGACCGCGACCTCCACTCCGACGAGGGGTACTCCAACCGTTCCGGCGCGATTTGCTTCAGGCCGGTTATAAGAGATAACCGGGCTCGTCTCGGTAAGACCATAGCCTTGAAGGATCTGAATGCCGGCAGCGGCAAAAATATTGGTGATTTCGGGCCGCACCGCGGCACCGCCTGCAATGACAAAGCGGAGTCGACCGCCCAATGCGTCTCTCCAGCGTTGAAAAATAACGCGATCCGCCACAGCTAGCTGAAGTCGCTGGGGAAAGGTGGGATCTTCGCCCAATCGGTAATTCCGTGCTACACCGACTCCCCACCGCACTAGGAAACGAGTCGGTAAGCTAGCCCGGGACTCTGCCTGTCTTAGACCTTCATAGAATTTCTCTAGCACGCGGGGTACCGCAGCGAAAATAGTAGGACGAATGAATTTTAGGTCTTCCGCCAGTTCATCCGGAGTCGTGAAGTAAACGGCAAAACCGTAGTTCATATAGCCGTAGTGCATCATCCGAGCGAAAGCATGGGTAAGGGGTAGAAAGGACGCCGCCACTTCCTCCTCTCCTCGGTGTTGATCGACGAATCCGGTGAAGGATGCGAGAACATTAAAAGAGATGTTTTCATGTGTGAGCATGACTCCCTTTGGTACCCCAGTGGTGCCTGACGTATAGACGATGGTGGCAAGGTCGTGCGGATGGATTTCATTCTTTAACTCATCCGCAGCCCTGGGTTCCACCTCCAGGCGCCTGGTACCGGCGCGGCGGATTTCTTCAAGTTCCAGCACTTCAAGTCCTGCCGGACATTTGAGCCGCTTTTTTAGCTTGGCTATCGGGCCGGCCAGGATGAGAACCTGTAAATGATGGAGTGCGTTTAGAGGAGGCAAATTTTCCAGCGCCTTAAGTCCAGAGATAACGAGGGCACGAGCCTCGGTGTGCTTGATGCAGAAATGTATATTTGAAGAGGCATGCGTCAGATACACGGGAACGTTCACCAGGCCGGCGACCAGACACGCCATATCAACGATTCCGAATGTCACATCGCTCTCCATCAGGAGAGCCACCCGGTCGCCCCTCACTAGATCGAGCTCGAGCAAGCCCAACGCCACCTCTTCCGCCTGCCGACGAAAATGTTCCGTCGACCACGAGACCCACTCCCCGCGCAGGCGCTGATTGAAGGCTGCTTCGATCGGGTTCCGTTCGCAGGCCTCATCGAGCAAAGAAGGTAACGTGCGTCCCAGGATTACCCTTCCGGTTCGCGTCAATTTCGACTCTGGTTGTACAGCACCAGAGTGGTCATGAAGCGGCATCTCGAGGGTGTCAGCCATCTTCTACTTCCATTTCACAACTCCGCCATCCAGAGAAATGTCCCTGTTCATTTTGCTCCTACAAGTTCTGAAATGCCAGTCAGTTCTCCCCAAGCCTCCTGCCCCTCACCGATTCGTATGAAGATTCTGATTGCCTTCGACTTGCGTCCGTTCTAGGATTGACCTAAACCATACGCAACCGAATTCGTACATTCTGTCCCACCAACCAATTGAGACAAGGAGGGAGGAATAATGGTTTCCAAGAAAGTCTGCGACCTCCTCGCTGTTAAAGGTCCCCAGGTCTGGTCGGTCCCAGCCCACACCACTGTCTTCGACGCCTTGAAACTTATGGCAGAGAAGAACGTGGGAGCGGTTCTGGTCATGCAAGGGGAAAAACTGGTCGGTATCTTCTCTGAGCGTGATTACGCCCGAAAGGTTATTCTGCACGGGAAGTCTTCGAGAGAAATTTTGGTGAATGAGATTATGACGCCGGAAGTTGCACATGTCTCGCCGTATCAGTCCGTTCAGGATTGCATGGAATTAATGACCAATAAGCATATCCGCCACCTTCCTGTACTGGAAGAGAACGTGCTGAAAGGAGTGATATCGATCGGGGACGTCGTTAAGGCGATTATTTCAGACCAAGAATTTATGATTGGTCAACTCGAAAGCTATATTGCCGGACGTTAAACTGTTACCGAACGGAATTTCCACAGGGCGGGGCAGAATTGTTGCCGACACCTGCCCCAACCCCGGGAGCTAGTAAGGAGGAGAATTGTGCTAGCTATTTACTTAGATGGTAATCATTACCAAAAAGTTTCGCGCCCCACTTCTTTCTCGTAAGGCGAAATCTTACCAGCCCCATCCAACTTATCTATCTCTTCATTGCTGACTGAGACAAAAATCTAGAAGTTTGCTGGAACATCGATGATTGAACTGGTGTAATATGTTAGCGATCATCGTTTTTCAATTGATTTTGCTGGATGAATTCAATTTATCATTCAATGGAAAGGCGGAGCTTGTCGAACACGTACATGACTGAAACGCTGGAGAGACCGGGAGTTTCCCAAGGCAGAGCAGAATTGAACGAGAAAGTTATTCGAATCATCGTCGTAGAAGACGAGAAAGAAGTCCGTGAGCTTTGCGCTCGAATTCTCGCTCGTGAGGGTTTTGAAGTGATTTCGGCATCGAATGGCGCGGATGCCCTCCGTGTCCTCGAGAACGAGACGGAGCCGATCGATTTGTTATTGACCGACGTGGTGATGCCGGAGATGGATGGTCCGGAACTAGCCAGGCACCTTCGCCTGAAGTGTTCTGATCTGAAAGTGCTCTTTATGTCGGGCTATACGACGAACACATCCCTCGCACAGGAAAGCGACAAAGACACCACTTTCTTACAGAAACCGTTTCCTCCTCGAGATCTTGTCTCAAAAGTCCAGGAGATCCTTAGAAGTTAGCCGTATCAGGCCGGTTTTGCAGGCCTGTCCCCAAATTGTCTGACGAGTGGAATACTTATTTTCATCTTGAAGGGCTGTGGGGATTGTACCAGTACACGGCCTCCTTCCCCTGTCAGCAGTTTCCTTTTGCTCTCCTGCATGGGGTGAGTTACGATGCTACCTCGGTTTATCGGGAGGCATCTTCGTGAAAAACATCGGCGTTATCTGCCTGCTCCTTACATGTACAGTTATCCTTGCTGGCTGCGGCCAATCCACCCCTCAACCCTACGATTTGATCATCCGTGGCGGTCAGGTGATTGACGGCTCTGGAGATCCCGGCTTCTCTGCCGACGTTGGTATCCGCGGCGACACCATCGCTTTCATAGGCACCATTTCCCAGAGCGACAGA
>DATGOF010000732.1:0-2931 GCA_035306285.1 Acidobacteriota bacterium
CCCGGGCCAGAGAACCAGCGTGCCCTGGAGCCCTTCCTCTTCCATCAATCGTTTCACGGCCAGAGCCGCCACTACATTAACAGCTTGGCCGGCGTTATGGCCTTCTCCATGCCCTGGCGCACCTTCAACCAGCGGGTCGTGGTAAGCCACACCCGGTTTCTGGGAGGCCTTGGGGATCCCGTCAATATCGCTTCCCAGAGCTATAACCGGCTTTCCCGAACCCCATTTCGCCCACCATGCGGTAGGAATCCCGGCAATCCCTTCCGTCACCTCAAATCCGTTCTGGCGGAGAAGATTCACGATGTAAGCAGAGGTTTCCACTTCCTGGAAGCCCAGCTCGCTGAAACTGAAGATCGTGTCCACCATCACCTGTGTCAGCTTCTGCTGAGCTTCCACATAGCCACCGGCTTTCTCTTTCCACTGCTCGATTTGCTGGTCGGTTTGTGCGACAAGACTCGAACTCGTCAGGGCAAAGAAGAAAAGAGAGACAACTAAACGCATCGGCCAATCTCCGTTTTCCAAAAAGATTAATCTGCGAGATAGGGTCCGAGTTTAGCCTTGTCAGATAATCTGAGTAAAGCAAAGAGATGGGATTCGACGCCTAGGACCGGGAAACGACGAGAGAAGCGGCGAAACGACCAGCATGGGAATCGGCAGTCACGGAAACCTGTTGAGTGTCCCTACGACAGACTGGTCATGGCAGTCGATTCGCAATTCACCCGTCTACTTTTCGGTTGGACGGCTGAGCACGATCGGAGCATGAGGTGTGGTTGCCCACCAAGAAAAGCTGCTCTAGAAATGGACTTACTCAGCACCAATGCCAACGTAGGTTCTCAGCTTCTCTTCATCGAAGCGAGCCTCGGCCTGACGCTCACGTGTCAGTAACGAGATGATGATACCCACTGCAAACGCCGCAGTCATGGAAACCAGCGCTGGATTTCCGAGCGGAAAAATCGGCTCGGGGTTATTCAGAATATCCACCCACACGGTTGGACTTAAGATAATTAAAGCGGTAGCGAGAAAGAGACCAGTTAAAGAACTGACGACAGCACCGGCGGTTGTAAAACCTCTCCAGATGATCGATAACAGCAAGGACGGAAAATTGGCACTGGCAGCAACCGCAAAGGCCAACCCGACCATAAATGCGACATTCTGGTTTTTGAAGACGATTCCAAGAACGATCGCCAGGATCCCGAGTACCAGAGTTGAGGTCTTTGCTACCCTGACCTCTTCCTTCTCGGCCGACACATTATTCCGGTAGACTCCAACGTACAGATCATGAGATAGCGCGGATGCTCCGGCCAGTGTAAGTCCGGCCACAACCGCCAGAATAGTTGCAAATGCAACCGCCGCGAGAAACCCGAGGAAAATACTTCCTCCAAGGGCCTCTGCCAGGAGCGGGGCGGCCATGTTGCCCCCTTGATCGATTGACAGAATGATCTCCTGTCCTACCAAAACAGCTGCTCCAAATCCGATCGTGAAAGTCAAGATGTAGAAGTATCCGATGAAGCCGGTTGCGTAGAAAACGGACTTCCTCGCCTCCTTTGCATTCGGTACGGTATAGAAACGCATCAAAATATGGGGCAGGCCTGCCGTCCCGAACACCAGTGCTAGACCGAGAGAAATGGCATCGACCGGATTTGAGACAAGGCCTCCTGGCTCTAGAAAGCCATCACCGTAGAGGGCTGAGGCGGAGCCGAACAAAGCTCCGTAGCTAAAGCCAAATCGCGCCAGCGTCAGGATAACCAGGAGGGTTGCTGCACCAAGCAGCAACACCGCTTTGATAATCTGGACCCAGGTTGTCGCCAGCATTCCCCCGAACAGAACATAAGCGATCATCAGGCTGCCTACGGCCACGACAGCCACCTCATACGGCATTCCAAACATCAGTTGTACCAGCGTACCGGCTCCGACCATCTGAGCGATCAGGTAAAGTAAAACGGTGATGATCGAGCCGGTGGCTGCTGCCGCCTTGATGGGCCGCTGTTTTAGTCGAAAAGCCACGACATCGGAGAAAGTATATTTCCCAAGATTGCGCAGGGGTTCAGCAATTAGAAACAGGACGATGGGCCAGCCAACCAAAAAACCGACCGAGTAGATTAATCCATCGTAACCTCGAAGCGCGACCAGACCTGCGATCCCAAGAAAGGAGGCAGCGCTCATATAATCCCCGGAAAGCGCCAAGCCGTTCTGGAAGCCGGAAATACTTCGATCGGCAGCATAGAACTCGCTGGTGGTCCGGGTTCTCCGAGCCGCCCAGTAGGTGATCACCAAAGTTGCTGCTACAAAGAGGAGGAAAAAGAATACGGCCAGCAGATTAGTCTGGCCCAGGGTCGTCTCCGTCATGAATTGTTTACCTTGTCCTTCACCCGCTCAACCAGTGTGTCATATTCCCGATTAGCCCAATACACGTAGATTCCCGTCAGCAGCCATGACACGACAATGACCCCGATTCCCACCGGGATACCCAGCGTGACGCTTTCCGATATTTTGTGCGCCATCAAGTCGTGTCCAAATGCAATCAGAAAAATGAACCCGAAATAGACCAGAAGGCTGACGATCGTCAAGGTGATCGTTACGAGGTTTCGTTTGCGACATAATTCGTGGAAGTCTTTGTCCCCCAGAACACCGCGGGTCTTGCTGTCCGTCATAGGGTCAGTATCTTTACCACACTCGGCAATCTGTTCCTAGTCTGTTTTATGGGGGACCTTCTCATCTGAGAGCGGAGAATTTTGAACCTTAACCACTGAGATAGGGATGAGAAGGCCAGCCCCGTTTGACGCAGTACCGATAATGGTCTGCAAAAACGCACTCAAAGGGTGCAAAAAGAAAGGAGACTGACCAATGAAAAAGTATCACAAGCAAGGTCATGATTTCACGGTGGGATTGGATCTGTCAGACAAGAAAAGCTACTACGTGATTCTGGACGGC
>DATGOF010000733.1:0-3044 GCA_035306285.1 Acidobacteriota bacterium
TGGCGTACTTGAAGTTCGAAATCCGCCTTCGAGATCGCACCCGACTCATACTGGTCGATCAGGCTTTCCAGTTGGCGTGCTGAATCCACCAGTTGAACGGCCCGATCAGATGATTCCTGTAAGGCCAGCCGAACCGATCCAGGAGTTAAGGGAGAATCGCCCTGCGCATAGCGCCACAGGTATTCGGGTCCGGGCAGAAACGAGTAGTAACCCATTCGATAATCAACATAGCGGGTCGTACGATTCCAATAAGTCCAGTCGAAATGATAGTTGGGGGCGTACGTCTGGACAGGTATTTCGATTCCTCCGCCCCCCAGACCCGTACGAGGAGACCCTCCTGCACGCGGCAGATCCCAGCTCTGTCGAGAGGGGATCGGAGCACCTCTCGGAATGGCAGTGGGCGCCCCAATTGCTGACCTTGTGGTGCTCGAGCTGACAGCCGGGCCCGATGATTGAGCTGGCGCCGCTCTTCCGGTCCGTTGACGATCCTGTCCGTACAACGTTGTCGACAGGAAAAGGACCAACAGGAGCAAAAAGCTTCTATAATTGAAAAACATCATGCACCTCGGGATTAAAAAGTAGTGCGATTGTCGCACATTTGCACCCACTATCCTAGATGAGGAATGATCAGGGATCGGTTCAAAATGAATCACGGTTCTCCTTCCCCTTCCTGTGCTAGGCGATCGCCAAAGGGAAGAGTGTTTGTGATTTCTCTAAGTAAGAATTTTTGCCATGGATGACATTACAGGTCAAGTTTTGCTGGTTCTAGTCGCCTTTTTTCTGGTTTTCCTCAACGGCTTCTTCGTGGCGTCCGAGTTTTCCATCGTTAAAGTTCGAGAGACCCAAATACAAGAATTGATCCTCGGCGGGAATCGGCTGGCACGAAAAGCCCAGAAAATCATCGGCCAGATGGATGAATATCTTTCGGCAACTCAACTGGGAATCACCGTTGCGAGTTTGGGGCTCGGATGGATTGGTGAGCCTGCCTTTGCCTCTCTTTTTGCTCCGCTTTTTTCGGGGATGGGTGCGCTGGAACCAGTGCTGGCTCACAGCGTAGCTGCGACATTGGCGTTTCTTCTAATTACCTTTTTGCATATTGTCTTGGGAGAACTGGCTCCGAAATCGCTGGCCATCCAGCGACCCGAGGATGTCGTTCTCTGGACGGCGGCTCCCATGATTTGGTTTTATCGACTTTCTTATCCTTTCATCTGGAGCTTGAACGGGACTGCCAATTTTATTCTTCGTACCGTGGGAATACGGCCCGTTTCACCTCAGGAGGGGGCTCATTCAGAGGAGGAATTACGAATGATTCTTGCTCGGTCTCACGAACAGGGGGTTCTGGGACGCGATGAAAAGCGAATGCTCGAGCGCGTATTCGACTTTGCAGACCGCTCCGTTCGGCAAGTGATGGTTCCCTCGGTCGAAGTTGTGTTCTTGGATGTCGAGAAGAGCTATGAAGAAAACCTGAAGATAGCCCAGCAGCATCGACACACGCGCTATCCGCTGTGCGACGGGTCACTCGATCAGGTAATTGGAATCATCCATGTCAAAGATCTGCTCTGGAACCTGCAGGAGGTGGGACCGGGTTTTGACCTGCGTACGATCAAGCGGCCGGTCCATTTCGTTCCTGAAAGCAAGTTCATTAAATCGTTACTTCCAGAATTCCGGAGAACCCAGACTCACCTGGCCGTAGTCGTCGATGAGTATGGATCAACGGTGGGGATCGTCACGCTCGAGGACATCCTGGAGGAGCTGGTCGGGGAGATCCAGGACGAATTCGACGCTGAAATCCCACTTCCCATGATCAAGAAGACTGACGATTCTCACTACCTCGTTCACGGGCGAGCTCTTCTCGAAGATTTAGAGCAGGAACTTCAGGTGACTATCGAAGATGAGGAGAACGATACGATCGGCGGGCACATCATGATGCAGCTCGGCCGTACTGCTCAGATCGGCGACGAGATCATTCTGGCCGACAAGTTTCGGGTCCGGGTGGTCGGGATGAAAGGGTTGCAGATCACGGATCTTGTTCTTGAAAAGCTCGAGGCTACGCCGGAGGCCTGATCCGAAGTCGTAAAGTCCAATCGATAAGTGCTCCATGAACCAGGTAGTCGAATGTGTGATGAACGTCAGCGAGGGACGTCGCCCTGAGGTCATAGCGAAAATTGCGGAGGCCATTGCCCGCGTACCGGAAAGCTATCTGCTGCACCAGACCTCGGACTTCGATCACAACCGCTCCGTCTTTACTTTTGCAGGTCGACCCAGCGCTGTGGAACAAGCCGCATGGAAGGCCATACTGTCGGCGGTTAGTGTGATCGACATCCAACAACACCTTGGAGTTCACCCTCGAGTTGGAGCCGTCGATGTCGTTCCTTTTGTTCCTTTGCGTGGAATTGAAATCGAAGACTGCGTGCAGATTGCCCGTCGTTTGGGAAAGCGAGTTGGAGAAGAGTTGGAAATCCCGGTGTATCTGTATGAGAAAGCAGCTTTTCCCGGCCGGAAAAGCAATCTTGCCGAGATTCGTCGAGGCCAGATTGAAGGCCTCCGGAAGAGGATGGTTCTGGATCCTGAGAGCCGACCGGATTACGGTCCGGCTCAACTTCATCCGACGGCAGGAGCCACGGTCATCGGTGCCCGCGATTTCCTGATCGCATTCAACGTCTACCTGCGAAGCTCTGATGTCACCCTGGCGAAAGAAATCGCCAGGCGGATTCGTGAACGAGATGGAGGTCTGGCAGGAGTAAAGGCACTTGGGTTGTTTATAGAAAGAAGGAACCAGGCTCAGGTATCCATCAATATTACAAATCCGCGACTTGCGTCTCTCGCTCAGGTCTTCGACCGCGTTCAGAGTGAGGCCTGCCGACTGGGCACTCAACCTGCCGGGAGTGAGATTATTGGTTTGATACCAAGGTTCGCTGTTCCTGCTGATGTTGATCGGCTGCTGCTGGAAGACGCTATCGAGAACCACATTCTCGAATCGATCCTCGAACGGGCCATGGCCGCTTCCCAACCTGGAGCTGATGCGTTGTGAACATTGTCCTCGT
>DATGOF010000734.1:0-7180 GCA_035306285.1 Acidobacteriota bacterium
AGCGCCTCGGAGAAATCCATTCCACCAAAGCTCAGCAGCTCATCTCCCACGGTTTTGGTAACCCAGCCTTCGACCCGCGTACTTTTCTCTTCCTGGCGCGGCAAACGGAACTGTTCGCCAGTCCACGAGCTCTCGACCACATTCCATGGATATCCGGCCATTTCGTTGTTATGAATAAGAATCGCACCAGCAGCTCCCTGACGGGCGGCCTCTTCCAACTTGTAAGTCCAGCGGCCGTAATAGGTCAGGGCCCGCCCTCCAAAAAAATTGGGGTCTTCCGAGGGAGGATCATTGACCAGAAGCACCAGAACCTTACCCTGCAGGTCTTGACCCTTAAAATCATCCCAGTCCGACTCCGGTGCACGAATGCCGTACCCAGCGAATACCAGCGGCACCTCTTCCAGGGTAACGGTCTCCTCCTCAATCCCCGGCCATGCGACAAACTCCTGGCCGAAAGAATAGCGTTGAATCTCACCGCGGTGTCTTACTTCGAGGGTCATCTCTCGATCCGGCGTGACTCCGACCAGTGGCACGGGCTGGAAGTACGAACCATTTCGTGCCGGCTCTAGGCCGATTTCCTGATACTGATCGGCAATATACTTGGCGGCCGTCTCACCTCCGGGCGTACCCGGCAACCTACCCTCCATCGCATCATCTGCGAGAGTCGCAAGATGGCGCCGGATGTTTTCCACTTGGATGTCTGGTGGCGCAACCGGCTCCCGTTCGATTGTCTCAGGATCTGGCCGGCATCCAGAAAAAATCAGTAGGCTAAATAGAATCACAATGTGATATCGCATAACTTTGATTCCCGCTTTACCATCGTTCCGGTCGTGGCCGACATTCAGGAACGATCGGACGGATAATAATGAATAAACCCGGGATTTAAGAGCGATTTGGGATCGTAAAACTTCTTACACTGCAAAACCGTCTCCCATTGATTCCCAAAATGGGCTTTCCATTTCGAGTGGTCGAATTCCACCCAGCCAGACAGGTACCGCTTCCCTCCGATCTGCATGCCGAGTTCGCTGGCACGGTTGAGAAGAGCCAGCGTCATGGGAAGGAGTTGTCGAGGAACTGCGGGCAGAATTCCAAAGCCCATGACATATTCTCCCTGAGGGCGCATGAACATGGGAACCTTGGATGCGGTTCCACGGCAAGGCCATAGCAGGATATGTCCACCTGCTACAAGGTTAGGGGGCAGGTTCTTCAAGACCCCGTCAATATATTCACCGGCCCTCTTCCATGGGAGGATTAACTCCATCCAGGGATGAGCCAAGTCCCAGGCGCCGCTCTGTCGCCATAATTGAAAGACCGGCTCTACGCGTCGCGCAAAGTCCAGGTAGTCTCGATCTACTCGATGTACACTTCGGTAGAAATGCAGCCCACTGAGCAGCTCCTGGTCAGGAGGTGAATCCTCGTACTCTTTTGACAGCTGGACAGGATAGAACCATTCTGCGAAGGGAACTTCCGTCTCTCCCATTTGCCGCAAGCCCTGAATACAGGGCGAACACCAGCCTTCGATATAATCGAACCGATCCTCCTCCATCACAAGCTCCTGATCCTTAATCAGGGCATCCATATCGTCATAGAGAAGGTAAAAAGTGCGAACTCGAGGAGCAAATCTGCGGAGCCGAAGACGCACTCGAGTAATGACCGAAAACTGCCCCAGTCCGGAGCGCGTACAATCGAACAGTTCTCGGTTCTCGTTTTCCGAACAACGCACGAGGTGACCGTCTCCAGTCACGACTTCCAGCTCCTCAACCTGGTCAGCCTGGGTGCCGTAGCGGTGAGAAGCGACTCCGAGCCCGGCCATTGAGAGAGTACCACCAATGGTGACGTTTAAATTGTTAGTCAACACGGGCGGGGTATATCCGCGTTCAGCCGTCGTCTCGACCAAGTCCTTCCAGGACGCTCCCCCTTCCGCCCAGAGAAAGCCGTCCTCGACCGGACCTATCTGCTTCAAGTTCGACAGATCGAGGAGAATTCCCCCTTCATTCAATGACTGGCCGCTTTGTGAATGGGCCTCTCCCCGCGTACCCACCGACCATCCCTCCTCGTTGGCGAACTGAATCGTCTTCTGCACTTCTTCGGCGGTTTCAGGAGCGACGACTACCGCCGGCGTTTTGCGGACAAGCCTGCCGAAGTCGGACGTAACCATTTGAACTGTTTCTTCATCCGTGTGAACTCGACCCGGGACTAGCTCTTCCAGTTTCCTGAGAGACATAAATTTTCCTCTTCCTTTATTGCTGTCAGTAGATTCTATCAATCGGTCTGCGGCTCGGAAAAACTCCTTGCCTATCATATAATTCAAAGCAAGAGAAGGAGACGAAATAATGGACGACAGCAGACCGGATACAGACGAGACTCCTGAAAAGAAGTCAGTCCTCCGCGCGGTCGGGAGAGGAGCTAAGGATGCGGCACGCAGCGCAGCTTCGTTTGCCGCCCGTGGTGCTGGACATATTGCCGAAGGAGAAATGCGGCGGAGATTGGGACCGGCTCGTGCTCGATTAACGGCCAGGACCGAGGCTTTGCAATCGCGGGCAAGCCGTCGAATCGATCATCTTGCTTCGCGCATTCGCCGCCTCGGACACAGGATTGAACGGGCTGAGGAAGCACATGTTCTGGCGAGAAGACTTGAAGAAACAGCCGATTACCTGCGTTACCGTCCATCAGGACTGGTGGCGCGTGATGCCATCTCAGTTGCGAAGGAAAAACGGATTTTCCTGCTCGCTGGAGTCGCCCTGGGAGCCTTCCTGACCTACAAGCTAATCAAGAGAAAACGTGGTTGATTCCCTTCTCATCAAAGACGCACTGAACCCGACAGTTCGCCTGCTCGGTGCTTCCATCCTCAAGCACCCCGGTGCCGCTCACCTTCTAGTCGCGCCGTCTATCGCGTCTGGCTTGAAAACCCTTCCCACCTTCCGGCCAGAGCCGACAGCTTTTCTTCCACGGCCTCGAGCATTCCGTCGAGATTCAGTCTCTCCGCCGCGCTGATTCCTACGCCCTGGTAACGCCGCGGAAGCGCCTCTCGCGCTTCTCTTTCCAGCAAATCGATCTTATTGAGAACCAGCAGTCGGGGAAGGCCATCCAGGCCCATTTCCTCAAGAATACGATGGACCGCCTGTATCTTGGTTTCCAGCGACGGATCTGACGCATCTGCAACATGAATAAGAAGGTCCGCTTCGGAGAGTTCCTCTAGGGTCGCCCTGAATGCGCTTACAAGATCCGTGGGAAGATCCCTGAGAAAGCCGACCGTATCGGTCAAAACGACTTCCCCTTCCCTGGGAAATCGCAGGCGACGCGTGGTCGGGTCCAGAGTCATGAACAGTTTATCGGCGGCCTCCGCTGCGCTGCCCGTCAACACGTTCAGGAGAGTCGTCTTTCCAGCATTCGTATAGCCGATAATGGAAAGGACTGGGACGGCATTTTTTTGACGCCGCCGACGTCGGAGATCTCGCTGCTGTGAAAGCTGATTGACTTGTCTCTCGAGTTGCCGGATTCGATCGTAGATACGCCTGCGACCGATTTCCAACACCGTCTCGCCAGGTCCTCGGCCGCCAATTCCTCCGGCCAGACGTGAAAGTCCCTTATCTTTCTCGGTAAGCCGGGGTAACGAGTATTTGAGTTGAGCGAGTTCAACCTGAAGCTTGCCGTCTCTACTCCTGGCCCGCTGGGCGAAAATATCCAGGATCAACTGCGTCCGATCGATCGCCTTCAGCCCGGTTGCATCTTCGAAGGCTCTTGCTTGAACCGGTTTTAAATCAATATCGAAGATGGCGACATCTGCTTGTCGCCTCATTCCCTCAAGGACGATCTCGCTCAGCTTTCCTCGACCGACCACCGTCTTCGGGTGCGGGTGGTGTCGCTTCTGTCGAATCGTTCCCGCTATAAACACATCCGCCGAACGAACCAGCTCCAGTGTCTCTTCAAACCTGTCCTCGGCTGGATCAATACCGATAACCAGGGCCCTCTCCGAATCCTTGGCTTCCGCCGAAGTCCTTGCGATTTGGGAGAATTCCTGCTCCAGAGCGCGAATCGTGGCCCCGAAATCGAGGTTGAGGTCAGGTATGCTGCGGGCCTCAATTCTTCGAAAAGGCTCGGAGCGATCGTCCACATCACCAATTCCATTTTCGTCAGGCGATCCGGGCAAGACGTGAGCAATCTCTACTCGACCCGGCAATCCATCCTTCGTTACCTCGATCATGCCGACCAAATCGAGTCGCAACAGGGCAAGGTCATTCAGATCGTCAGCCGTAAGGGATTCACCTCGCAGGTGTGTATGCATGAGGCGAAGGCCTCGGAAGCGACCTGGCCCACCTCGAAGACGTCCGATTTCAGGGATGACTAACTGGCTGGCGTCTCCAACCATGACGTCCCTGACCCCTCCCTCACGAGTCAGCAGAACTCCCACCTGACGACCTAGATCGAAGGATATCTCGCAAAGATGCCGAGCCAATTCGGGCGAGATCACCTGGTCTGGACGAACCCTTCGACGGTAAGTTCTCTCCAGATGGCGAATCTGGGAAACCTTAAGGCCTTTAATGTCTCCCTGTATGTTTCTGATACGCGCGTTCTCCTGTTTTGATAAAGTCGATGTTTGTTATTGTAGCTTCAAAAGATCGAGTCTTCGTAACAGACACCTCTCATGCCCTCCTCCCTGAAGGTTTTTGAACATCAATCGCTGATCCGAACCACGATCGACGACATGGTCGCCCTTCACAGCTCGGCTGACACCTCGACAAGCTTGGTTCCGCCTCCAGCCTTCATCCAGGTCATTCGGGACCACCGCAGGTCACTTGTTGAGGGCGAAATTGAGTTCAACTTGTGGCTCGGAGTGGTTCCCGTCCGCTGGGTAGCACGACACGAACCGGGTGTTGCCGATTGTTTCTTTATTGATCGAATGGTTGCAGGACCAATGGCGGAATGGGTGCACCATCACATTTTTCGCACCAGCAATGAAGGCGTCTATCTCATCGACCGGATCTTCTTGAGACACCGAGATGCCCTGCCGGGACTACTGACGCGAATTTTCTTTGACGGGCCGGTTTTACGTCTTACATTTATATACAGGCATCGGCAGATCCGAAAGATACTAGAGTCAACGCACCAAGGAGGGCCTTAAAAGGAATCTTCGGACGACGCCGATCTCAGGAGGCCCGTATGCTCAGTCGAATGAACGGGGTTTCCGCGTATAAGAATGCGAATCACGTATAATTAAAGTTTGAGATAAAGGAGCAAAGTTAATGATCTTTGACGTGACCTATCTGTTGTGGATCGCGCCGGCTTTATTGTTGTCCTTGTGGGCAAGCTGGCGAGTTAGAAGCAACTTCGGAAAATATTCACAAGTCAGATCCGCGCGAGGACTAACAGGAGCGCAGGCAGCTGCAGAGATTCTTCGGCAGAATGGCCTGTCTGACGTAAAAATTCTAAGAGCTCAAGGTCTGCTTTCAGACCACTATAACCCTCTTAACCGGACGCTAAACCTGTCTGAGGGTGTTTACGATTCTACGTCCGTGGCAGCAATCGGCATTGCTGCTCATGAAGCGGGGCATGCCTTGCAGCATGCTGAGGGCTACAAACCGATGTGGCTGCGTTCTGTGCTGGTACCTACGGCGAATATTGGCTCGAGCCTGGGCTATATGGTCATGCTCTTTGGTTTGCTTCTAGCGCAGCCGAATCTGGTTTTGGTAGGAGCCGTCCTATTTTCGGCGGTCTTGCTGTTCCAGGTAGTCACACTTCCGGTCGAGTTCAACGCTTCAAGTCGGGCCAAGGCCCTGATTCTTGATTATGGCATTATCAGCGAACGCGAGCGCGAAGGAGTGGATAAAGTCCTCAACGCAGCTGCTCTAACCTACGTCGCAGCAGCAGTTAGCACCCTGCTCACGCTCCTTTACTTCCTGATGCGGTCGGGACTGCTCGGAGAAAGAAGATAATAGGTCGACAGTTGGGGCGCGCTACCTCGGTCTGAAAGCTTTGTCAATCGGCCGTTCGCGGTTTTTTTAAAGATCGCGTGTTTGCAAGTTTTGGGTATCACATCACCAACAGCTGTCGGAAAGCCGACAGCTGTTCCCCTTAAGACCCTTCAATGTAATTTTCGGCGATTCTGATCTATCATCTGGTGTCGTCGCCGTTCGGCTTTGAGGACACAGCAAAACAATGAGCCCTCACCCAGGTTACCTCTTGAGAGTGAAAGAGATGGGAAGGAGTTGGGTTTGGTATGAACGTTGCGGAGGAAAATCGAGCAACTAGACTTATGTATGCGAGTGCCGAGTCGGAATGGTTCTTGGCCCTGGACTCCCTGGTAGACTCAATCCACCCTGTTGATCGGGAAGCCACCCGGATATGGTATTTTTTCTGGCCACTGAAACTGACTGAAAGCCTTAAGGCTTCACAAGACCCTGTGAAGACGGCTCAAGAGCTTCTCCTGTACGGAAAGTTTGAATTAAAGCGAGCCTTACAAGAATCTGTCACCTTTCTTTATGGAGCACGCTGGTGGCATGAAGTCGCCCAGAGTGTTCTCGATTTTGCCCGCGCTTGGGAAGCCGGAGAGAAAGAGGCAAGCTCGCTGAAGGAAGCCATTCGTCAGGTAGCGGTGGAACTCAGCAAGAGAACCACGGTCTCTGAGGAGCTGCTGTTGGGAATCACGGCGGTCGCTTTCTTCGCGTTACGACACCTGGGTCCGGAAGATTTCCGCAACGCTCTGAATCAAACGGACGCCCGTAACCATTTTCAGCGCTCCCCGGAGGAAGTTATTTCGCTTCGAAAAGGGCGAACCAAGAAGAAGTTCTGGGACTTTCTTTACACGGTGAACCGGCGACACACCGTAACCTGGGACGAAGAGAAAGACTGCACTTTCCCAGCAATCAACAACCAGTATCTCGCGATGGCCGCGGCCGCTGATCAAGAAGACTACAGAAACAGCGATCCACGGCGCGTAGAAGGACCTATTCCGGTTCAATGCCGAAATGGGGCCTGCGGATTCTGCTGGATCGGTGTCCTCGGAGGCAAAGAAAACCTGTCTGAAATGGCGGATTTTGAACGAAAACGGCTCGAGACACTGGGATATGTCAACTCCGGGCAGCTAGCCGAGTCTCATCCTCACTTGCGCCTGGCCTGTCAGGCCAGAGTTACTGGAGATGTGACAATCGTGATCCCTCCCTGGAACGGCTTTCTCGATGGG
>DATGOF010000735.1:0-6561 GCA_035306285.1 Acidobacteriota bacterium
GCCATAAATTCTCCCTCGCCCCTCGTCAGGATGATGAGTGAATCAACCGTGACGGATTTCCATTTTTCAACGCCGCCGTCGGGCCAGTGAACCACAACTTCTTGGATGTCCGGATCGGATCCCAGACCAAAATGAACGGTAGCGTCGGAAGCCGAAAGGTAGCTCCCATCTCGCCTTACTCGCTGCCATAGTGTCGGTTTTCCGGAACGGATAACGCCAATCCGAGCACCCACTGCTTCCGGGATACCACCGGAGTCGACCAGTCGCACTCTCAGCCAGTGATTTTTGTTGCCGACCCTGTTCAAGAAAAGCCGGACCGGCCCCTTGTTGTTGGTGAGGAGGATATCCACGTCGCCATCATTGTCGATATCACCGAAAGCTGTCCCTCGGCTTACTTCAGACAATGCCAGGGCCGGGCCAGCCTGAGAGGTCATCTCTTGAAATCGACTCTCACCGAGGTTTCGAAAAAGCTGGTTTATCTGATGAAAAGGATACGGGTCACCTTGATGCTCCTGAAGGTTGTTGACTGCTCCATTGGCGATGAAGAGATCAAGGAGTCCATCATTATCGTAGTCGAACCAGCCGGTACCGAATCCCGTAAAAGCGTAGCTAGGGGCGGCGAGGCCCACAACCACTGTTTCATCTTGAAAATACCCCTCCCCTTCATTGACATAGAGCGTATTGGTTTCAAGAGTGAGGTGAGTCATGAATAGGTCCTCATCGCCATCCTGGTCAAAGTCTCCCGCCGCTACCCCCATACTTCCTTCAGGTGCACCTTCCGCATTGAACGCAGCACCGGCCATAAGTGCGTCCTCCTGAAATGTTCCATCTCCCTGATTCAACCAGAGCAGATTGGCGGCTCCGTCATTGGCAACATACAGGTCCATCCATCCGTCTCGGTTGAAGTCGGCGGCGACCACTCCAAGACCAGGGCCGAAGGAGGAACTCAGATTGGATTCCTGGGTGACGTTAGTAAACGTGCCGTCTTTGTTGTTGCGAAAAAGTTGGTCGGGCATCGGCCTGTACTGTCTAGGGTTGCAATAGTCTCGACCACCGATTGAGTCGAAGCAGGTCTTGTTGCCGGCGACGGTAAAATCGATGTAGTTGACAACAAAAAGGTCGAGGTACCCGTCCTGGTTGTAATCGAAAAACGTCGCGGCAGTGCTCCAGCGAGTGTCGTCGACTCCTGCGTGCACAGTAGCGTCAATGAATGTCCCGTCCCCATTATTTCGAAGCAAGATGTTGCTACCGAATTGGGTGATGTAAACATCAAGGTGCCCGTCATTATTATAATCGCCTATCGCAACCCCCATACCATAGCCAATTAGATTTAGACCTGCTTCCTCAGTTACATCGACGAACACCAGATCGCCGTGATTGCCGGAGGGATCGATCAAATCATTGCGAAAGAGGCGATGTCCCTGTGGCGAATTTAAAGGAAACGGGAAAATAGCATTCTCGAGCGACTGATCATCAAGCATCGTTCCCTGGACAAGTAGAACATCGAGGTCTCCGTCCGAATCGTAGTCGAACAGGGCTCCGCCCGCCCCCATAATTTCGGGAAGGTAATATTGTCCGGTGGCTCCTGTAAAGTGCTCGAAGACAAGACCCGACTCGGCAGCTACCTCGGAGAACCAGGGCTCTTTAGAGTGAGGTCGAATAGATTCAGACAGAAACTTCTCCTGCACGCCACCGTTAACTGCCGGCAACGCCAAGAAGCAAATGAAGACCCCTCTCAAGGCTGGAGAATTCCCGCCTCCCCTATTCATGACCCCCTCCAGGTTTGCCGTTGTCTACATTCTTGTCGTCATAATCCTAATAATGTTCAGGCTCTAAGACTGTGGCTCCGATTATAGAGAGTCTTTTCTGATTATGAACAGAATCCTCCTCTTGCATTTCTGTTTTCAAGGCAGAAGAATAAGCCTGCACGATCTCTAAAGCGTTGCCAGTGTTGTCGTGTCACCATGCGTAAGTGTTTCCTGCGTTTGTTCATTCTCAGCTGCTCGCCCGTGCTCCTCTGGAGCCAGGCAGCCGAGCCAATCCTTGCTGACAAGCAAGTTGTTCTAGAAACCAGGTTGGGCGATATCGTCATTGAGCTTTTCCCTGAAGCCGCACCGCACCACGTCGCACGTTTTCGTGAACGCGTTCAAAGCGGCTTCTACGATGGCACTACATTTCACAGGGCAATCCGACTGGGGATCATTCAGGGGGGTGATCCACTCACTAAAGATCCGGAACAGTTCGAACGGTATGGAACGGGAGGGCTCTTTGAACTCGAGATGGAACCAAACTCGATCTCGCACGTTCGAGGCACGCTGTCTGCCGTACTTGTCCCCGGTGAACCCGTCTCAGCAGGCTCTCAGTTTTTCATCTGCGTGACCGATCAAACGCAGCTTGATGGTCAGTTCACTGCCTTTGGGCGGGTGGCGGAGGGGATCTCGGTTGCTGAAGAGATCTCTCAGCTTACGACAGATGCCGAAGGCAGAATACAGGAAAGGATCGAGATTGTTCGTGCGTACGAGCGTGACCGTCCCCCCGAAGAAGAGCTCCCATTTGCCGATGCAACGGTCGAAGAATTGTCCCGTTATCAAGCAGTCATCCACACGGAGCTTGGTGAAATCGAAATTGCTTTCTATCCGGAAGAGGCTCCTGAACATGTTCGCCGCTTCCTTCAGCTGGCTGAATTGGGTCTGTATGACGGAACGGCTTTTCACCGCATCGTTCCTGACTTTGTTATCCAGGGAGGGATGGTTCGCCATCGAAAGCGTCCCCTGCCCGCACGCTACGAAAAAATTCTCACACCTCTAAAAGCCGAGTTCAACAAACAGCCACACATTCGAGGGGCCGTGTCGATGGCTCGCACCGATGATCCGGATAGTGCCGTTGACTCCTTCTTTATTGTGCTGGATACTGTTGAGTATCTGGATGGTAAGTACACGGTCTTCGGCCACGTGATCCGGGGGATTGAAACGGTCGACGGGATTTCTCAATTGCCTGTTCGGGGAGAGACGCCTATCGTTCCCTTCGAGATCAAGAAAGTACAGGTCACGGGAGCACGCTGATACGATTTTTCCACCGCAAGTACCCGCCGCAGCCTGGTGCGTGTTCCCGGACTACACTCAGGACCAGCAGTTTGACGAACTGAGTACCCCGCTGTTAACATGCGCGCAGGTTTTGGATGGCAGAAACGAGCTGACGACATTATGCAGTCTTAGCCTTGGATTGACAATTATTCAGATTATTGTTTAGTTTCTTCTTTCGAATGGACTGCAGTCTAGCAGAAGACTGCCTCAGGTTGGAGGTTAAGGGCGGAAGTGAAAGTCTTAAGCGTTTCTTATGCTCTTCCCAGCAAGAAGGTATCGAACGAGGAACTGATCGAAGAGATTCTGGATCGCAACCGCGCCCACTTGAGCGAACAGGAACTCGAACTGCTGCACAATAAACTCACTCGCTTCTTTCGTATTTCAGGTACGGTCACGCGCTTTCATAGAAAGAATGGAGAAAGAGCGATCGACTTTGCCCTGAAAGCGGGGCAGGATGCGCTCTCCAGAGCAGGCGTCGATCCAGAGGACATTGACCTGCTTATTTACGCCGGAGTGGGGCGAGGATGGGTCGAGCCTGCAACCGCCAATCTGTTCCAGAGCGAACTCGGCCTCTCTTCAGCCACATGCTTCGATGTCATGGACGCCTGTGCCAGTTGGATCCGCAGTATGTCGATCGCCAAGAGTTTTCTTGCGCAGAAAATGTACAAGCTGGTCATGATCCTCAACTGTGAGTTCAATTTCCGCGAATACGCCAACTTCGAAATCCGAAATCCAGCTGAGCTTGAAAACTCGTTCTCAGCCTTTACAATCGGCGAAGCAGCGACCGCTACAATTCTCAGCGGCGAGGATACATCTGATAATTCATTTTTCTCCTTCAAAACCTGGGGCGAAAAACATGGGCTGTGCAAAATTGCTCTCCCCAACGTCGCCAACTTCTCTCCACGGGGAGTGGTCGAGTCATTGAAACCAATGTCGTTCTTTACTGCTCCAGGAGAGCTCCTTTCCTTCACAATCAAGAAGCTGGTAAGTCATTTTCGCGACACACAGGAAGTGGCAAGCAAGGTGTATGACCTGATCGTTACGCACTCGGTCAGCGTACCCTCTACCTCCACCGTTGCACGAATGCTGAACCTTGACCTCAAGCGTGTTTTTGACACGCATCCCAGATTCGGGAACACGGTTTCTGCCTCCTTGCCATTGGGGTTGGCAGTAGCAGAATCTGAAGGTGCCCTCCAGCGAGGGATGCAAGTCCTCCTTTTGATGGGAAGCGCCGGTGTTACAACCGCCGTCGGCTCTCTCGAGTACTAGCCAATATTGATCCCTCAGACTTTCGCCGGAAGCACCAGCGCTCGCTCAAACGATCCGAGTGTTAATTACACGATTCGCTTGCTCAAATGAAGCCCACTCTCGAGAGATTTCGACATCTCTATCCCTTTCAATCCCACTATCTGGATTTCGGCAAGTACAGGATGCATTACCTTGATGAAGGCCGGGGAGAACCGATTGTCATGCTACATGGAAACCCAACCTGGTCCTTCATGTATCGTCGTCTGATCAATGCATTGAAAAATTCTTACCGTGTAATTGCCCCTGATCACATCGGTTGTGGGCTCTCGGATAAGCCCCCAGACACGATCTATTCCTACCGATTGGAGCAGCGGGTTTCCGACCTGCACAGACTTCTCGAGCACCTGCAGATCAAGGAGAATATCACTTTCGTCCTCCATGACTGGGGAGGCGTCATCGGCATGGCGCACGCGGTGCAGTTTCCGACTCAAGTCAAGCGTCTCATCCTTTTTAATACAGCGGCGTTTCCGATCTCCACCCCGCGCCATCTGCACTGGAGCATTCGGATCTGTCGATCGTCTCATATTGCCTCCTTTCTGATCCTCAACTTCAATCTGTTTGCCGTAGTTGCAAGTTATGTTGGATTCCACAGTAAACGGATGCCACCTGACGTGAGGGGAGGATACCTGGCCCCCTACAACTCTCGAAAGCATCGACTGGCAATACTGAGGTTCGTCCAGGACATTCCGCTGGAGCCGACGCATCCCTCATATGCGCTGCTGGAACAAACCGGGCGTGGACTTTCCCTCTTTCACAAGACTCCAGCGTTGATCTGCTGGGGCGGCCAGGATTTTGTCTTCAACCAGTTCTTTCTCCAGGAGTGGAAGAAGCGGTTACCCGGAGCGAAGATTTACCAAATTCCCGATGCAGGACACTATGTTGTTGACGAAGCCTTCGAGTCGGTCGAGCCGGCTATTCGGTCCTTCCTCCGAGGTGCATCTGATTCTGCTGAAGAGGCGGAAGAATGAATATCGCCCACTCGCTCGACAGCCGTGCTTCTCGTGCCCCGGCCCAACCGGCCCTGATCTCCTCGTCGGGCAATCTCACTTACGAGGAACTCAGCAAACGTTCCGGATTGGTGGCTGCAGCATTGAAGGAATGGGGAATCGAGACGGGAATGCGAGTCGTTTTGATGGTGAGGCCCGGCCCCGACTTCTTAATTACGACTTTCGCTTTTTTGAAACTCGGCGCAGTTCTGGTACTTGTCGATCCCGGGATCGGGCGCACGAATCTGGACCGCTGTTTGGCCGAAGCTGAACCCCAGGCGTTCGCCGGAATCTGGAAGGCTCAGGCTGCTCGATATTTGCTGGGATGGTGCAAAGAAACGGTGAAGCTTTGCTTAACGACCGGCGCAATTGGCTTTCCCGGAGCTCCCAGTTTACGAAACCTGCTTCGTAAATTCCGTCCATCTGAGCCTTTGATACCAGTCGAGGTCGACCAACACACGCCGGCAGCTATTGCCTTCACCTCGGGGAGTACCGGAGTACCTAAGGGTGTGGTCTATACGCACGGGATGTTTGCTGCTCAGGCTCAATTTCTAAGATCCACTTACCAAATCGAAGAAAATGAGGTCGATTTGGCCACCTTCCCACTCTTCGCCTTGTATGATCCGGCACTGGGGATGACCACCGTCTTCCCCAAAATGGACTTCAGCCGTCCGGGCTCAGTGAACCCCGGAGACATTGTCGACGCTGTTCGAACGAATCAGGTCACTCACATGTTCGGCTCACCGGCCCTGCTCGATCGCGTAGGGCGCCGCTATGCTTCCGATGACGGTATCCCGATGCCCTCCATCAGACGGGTCCTTTCCGCAGGCGCACCCGTCCCGACTGAGACACTTGACCGTTTCTCACGAATTATTTCTCTAGGTGCACAAATTCACACTCCCTATGGGGCAACCGAGGCCTTGCCGGTTTGCTCGATTTCTTCGCGAGAGCGGGAAGCGCTGGGGGGCACTTCAGAAGGAAAGGGTATCTGCGTGGGCCGCCCCCTGAAAGGAGTCGATTTGGCGATAATCTCCATCACTGATGATCCGATTGAGACCTGGACTGATGAGCTCTGCGTACCCGACGGTGAGATTGGGGAAATCGTGGTGTGGGGTGACAACGTATCTCGGGAATACTTTAATCGGCCTGAGCACAACCGGCTTGCAAAGATTCGTGATGAGAGA
>DATGOF010000736.1:0-2301 GCA_035306285.1 Acidobacteriota bacterium
GATTGAGTTGATCTTCGAGGGGCCGTTTCCGGGAATCACCATCGATGAAGCCGTAGAAACCGACCTACAGGAAGAGATGTTGCTGAACGAGGACGGTTTCCTCCACATTAAGAAAGTCTGGGACACATCGAAAGCAAAGCCAAAGGCTGAAATGCTGATTAGAAGGGGCAAGTTTTCGAGAGACGACTTCTTGCTTCTCTCGGAAAGGGAACTCATTCGCCTATGTCAAGAATACGGCGTTGAGACCCGGAAAGCAAACGGCGACGAATACAACAACCGGGAGAAGCGTAGCAAACTCCGAGAGCGGTACATCTCAAACGGTGTTGAGGTTCAGTATGTGTGGGAGAAGTTGTCGTCGACCGGTACAGGTCGTGGAAAGCTCATCTTTGACGAGCTCCGACGCATCCTGCCTCGGTTTGAGTATTTTAGAGCGGATACACCTTTATCAGAATCAGACGCCTCCATTCAACGTTACTTCCGGAGTGTGGCTGTGGAGGCAATGAAGCAAGCAGGCGTCGATCAGGTGGAGGTCGCGGTCAAGGATGCTCTTTACCGAGTTATGGCAGACATCACGCAAAGGATGAATCGTGTTCTTCCAGAGTCTGATGCCATTGTCCCCGCTGTTGAGTTTGATTGGTCAAAGGTGGTACAAACATATTTTAGGAGCAGTTTGGATGAAAACGCCCCTGCAATTCCCTTGAGTTTTCGGGGCGACGGGTTCCGACGAATCGCGATGATGGCATATTTTGAGCACCTGGCAGAGGGAAACAAAGCGGACGGCAAGCCTGTAATCTTTGGTTTCGAGGAACCCGAGACGTTCTTGCATCCAAAGTTACAGGAACAACTTCATCAGAGGCTACTCGACTTGGTGGACGCAGGCTACCAGGTTCTCGTTACTACCCACTCTCCGGTGGTTGTTGCGGCATCGAGGCGTTCTTCCCTCATTCATATCAAGCGAGTGAACGGCCGATTCGAAGTGGCTCAAAGTGCCATTGACCTGAAAGAGATTGTCGAGGACTTGGGGATTAAGCCCCAACACGATCTTATTGATGCTGTAGACACAGCAAGAGTCCTTGTCCTTGTAGAAGGACCGGATGAGTGTGAGGCTTTTCGCTACGTAGCGGAGCTCTACACGGCGAATGGGGTGATACCTGAGACGTTTAAGGAGCTCGGTGCCGTCTTAGTTCCAATAGGCGGCTGTGACCAAGTTAGGCATTGGGTGAACCTCGACGTTGTACGACAGCTCAATCGACCATTCATAGTCATCCAGGACTCCGACAAAATCTCGGCAGATGCCGATTCCCCGAATCGGCAAACTCTCGTATCCCTTGGATTGGTTGAGAATGACACGTTTTACCTTCTTCGGAAAAGAGAACTTGAAAACTACATTAACCCGCTGGCGTTGCGACGGATAGTACCTGGCCTCGAGATCGAGTTCGATGACTTTACCGACGTAAAACAGTTATGCAAACAGCATCCACGACACCATGAGCTTGGAGGCGCCAAAGTGGCGCAGCGACACTTCTGCAAGCAGACTTTTGACGAGTTGCGGACTGCTTTCCGTCTTCCAGATGGAGGGGACGAATTCGTTAAGATCTATGAACTAATTGCGAGCAAGGTTTCAGCCAGAGTCTAGAGTGCCGTGTGCTGGAGAATCAACCTGCGTGGCTCCATTCACCGTTGAGAACGTCGCGGTTTGCTCGCTCTTAGTGACCAACGCCGTTAGGACAGTTGTCTGAGTGATTCAGCGGTTGGTTCTGGGTTCCTACACCGAGTTTATGCCTCGATGATGACATATGCCCTTACCGGGAACGAGCTGAATCCCCGCACCTTGACCGGCACCGCGTGAAACCGGAAGCCCGAGTCGGGCAGCTCCTCCAGGCGGCACAGGTGCTCCACGATGGGGATGCCGGCCCGGAGCAGGATAGAGTGGACGGGCCGCCGGCCGTCGGCGGTGTCGTCGATGTTGAGGGAGTCGATGCCCACCAGCGCCACACCCGCGTCAGCCAGCCACTGGGCGGCCTCTTGGGTGAGGAAAGGATGGCCGTGGTAGTAGGCATCGGTGCCCCAGTGGCGGGACCAGCCGGTGTGCACCAGCACCGCCTTTCCCCGGACGCCCTCCGTTCCTGCGCTTGCAAACAGCTCGGGTCCGATCGCGCGCCGGGACGGGTCTGCCCGGAAGACGAGGCCTTCCAGATCCGCCACCTGCTCCAAGGCCAGGGCCGCGAGGTCCGGGCCGTCGGCCCAGCGGTGGAACGGGGAGTCGATGTACGTGCCGGTGTTTCCCACCATTTCGATCTT